>JALOQG010000318.1 GCA_025453505.1 Myxococcota bacterium
CCCTACTCAGTAACGAACCACGGAGACGACCACGCCGCTCCGCCGTCCTTCTGCACGACGCGCACGTACAAGAACTGTCCCATGTCGAGCGGCGGCACCGACCAGCGCGTGAGGATCTCGCGCCGTCCTTCACCGTCGAGCCGCTCCACCACCTCGCGCCCGTGGATCACCTCGATCTTCTCGATCGGACCGGTGCCGATCGCCTGCACCGTCAACTGCACGTCGCCCATCGCCGCCGCCGCCTTCGCGAGATCGACGATCGAGAGCGTTTCTCCCATGCGGCGGCCACCGAGCGACGCACGCAGGAGGATGCGCGCGCCGTTGGTCGCGTAGGTCCGGCGCGCGCGCAGCGCCTCGAACACCCCTTCGCGCGTCCGCTCCTCGCTGAAGATCGCCGCGAGTCCGCCGCTGACCGACATGAACTGCGAGTAGCCCGGATGCCCGTCGTGCGAATCGCCGCTGCCGACGAAACCGAGCAGCGCTCCCTTTGCGAGCTGGTCGCGCACCCAGTCGCCCGGGATCGCGTCGTAGATCGGCGTCGGTGAATCGGGCGCCTCGCTGCTGCCGTGCCCCGACACGATCTCGGTGACCGGCTCGAGCACGGGATCGGGCGGGAACGACCAGTCGATCGAGACGGGACCGCCGGCCGGGTGGTGCGCGATCGTCATGGCGGGCTTGCCCTGCAGTGCGGCCCAGAGCTGGTCGGGCCTTTCGGTCGCCGGATCGACCGACGACAGAACCTCGCCGACGGAATCGAAGTAGAGCACGTGACGGTGGCCGTAGATCCAGTTGGTCCACTCGAAGCCGAGCACCGTGACGAAGCGGCCGGGCGCATGGAAGCGCTCGGTCAGCGCCTGCGTCTCCTTCCAGCGATCGGGACTCGCGTCGAAGAAAGGCGTGCCCCAGTGGTCGTGATCGGTGAGCGCGACGACGTCGAGGCCGGCGACGTCGCGCGCGTAGGCGAGATAGTCCTCGGGATGCCCCGTGCCGTCGGACCAGTTGGTGTGTCCGTGCAGATCCGCCCACAGCACGCGCGGCACGTCGGCCATCACCAGCATCGGGTTCGACTCGGCTTCGAGCGCACCGCCTTCGCCCGCCGCTTCGACGCGGCCGCGCACGCGCACGATGCCTTCGGCGCCGACCTGCACTTCCGCGTGCCCGACACCGGCACGCGACGGGAGGATCTCGATCGACTCCGGCAGACCGAGGCCCGGCGGCCGGTCGAGCAGCGTCACGACCGCCGATCCGCCTTCGACGCGGTTCGCATGGCGATCGAGCAGCGCCGCCGTGAGCGTGACGGTCTCGCCCGGCCGCGCCGTCGCGGGCCACGAGAGGACCAGCCGCGCCGGCGGTCCCGGCAACACGTCGAGGGTCGGCGAGTCGAGCACGATGCCGCGCACGCCGTCGCCGTCGCCGTCGACGTGGAACCAGAAGCGCTCGCCGCGCTCGGCGAAGCGGTCGACCTGCGCCTTGCGTTCGCCGGCCCCGTAGACCACTTCGATCCGCTCGCCGGCGCGCAGCGCGCGGCCGCGCACGGCGATCGGCAAGAGATAGGGATTGTCGACCCGGCCGGGCTCGAGCCGGACGCCTTCGGCACTCGTCGAGAAGGTCGTGTAGCCCGCGAGCTCCGGGGCGCCGAGCTGGATCTTCGACCAGCCGAAGAACGGCGACACCTGGAAGAAGAGCGCCCCGCCCTCCTCGATTCCGAGCGGACCCGCTTCGTACTCGAAGCGGAAGCGATGCATCTCGCCGATCCGCACCGGTCCGGGCGGATCGAGCACGGCGCGCCCGCCGCCGTCGGACGCGCTGCGTTCCGCCGCGAGATCCTTGCGCAGGCTCTCGGCGACCTTCGGCTGCGAGCCGGGACGAGGCGGCGCATCCGGCGCCTTCGGCGCCTCGGATCCGCAGCCGACGAACGCCGCGAAGAGCAGCGCCACGCACGCCACGCGCAAGCGGCGCCCCGGCAGGAACGGCGAGAGGACCGACGAGTGGAATGAGCCGGCACGCATGGGAACGGCGGATCTTAGGGTCGCCGCGACCCGCTGGCCCGTAGCAGGGAACTCCGCCGGGACGTCGGATCGCGCGATACCATCCGGCGCCCTTCCGCTGCGGAAGCGCGCGCGAACCTCGCTCGACCCGGTCACCACGGATGGAGATCGCATGCATCGACCCTGGCAACGGCGTGCTGCCGCCGTGCTCCTGGCTTCGCTCCTGCTCGGCGCCTGTCAGGCTCGAGACGACGACGCGGGATTCGTCCCGCCGCCGCCGAGCGAAGCGCCGTCCGAGCCCGAGCCCATCACCGAGACGCCGCCGCTGGTGCCGGTCGAGATCCCGAAGCCGGACATGGCCTTCTCGGGTCCCTCGGAGCCGCCCTCCGGACTCTCGGACGACGTACCGCTCTTCCCGGACGCGACGACGATCGGTTCGATGACGTCGCCGACGCGCGGCACGATCGTGAACCTGAACAGCCCGGAGCCCGCCGACGCGATCTTCGCGTGGTACCTCGACGAACTCGCCAAGCGCGGCTGGACGCTCGACAAGCAGAGCACCACGACCTTCAGCCATCTGGTCACCGCCACGAAGGACGCGCGCCGCGCGACCATCCTGATCAAGACCGGCCCGGCGGGAACCGCGATCCTCATCACCGTCGCGCAGGTCAGCGGGGGATGATCGGGCTCCCCGAAGCGCCGGAGCACCTCGCGCGGCTCCGGGTCGTCCTCATGCGATTCCGCCCCAGCAGAGATACTTCCACTCGATCCACTCCTCGATGCCGTGGTGCGCGCCTTCGCGGCCGAGACCGCTCTCCTTGACTCCGCCGAACGGCACTTCGGCCGTCGAGAGGAGACCCGTGTTGATGCCGACCATGCCGCTCTCGAGCGCCTCCGCGACGCGCCAGATGCGCGCGGCATCGCGCGCGTAGAGATAGGCGGCGAGGCCGAAGGGCGTGTCGTTGGCGATGCGGATCGCCTCCGCCTCGTCCCGGAAGCGCGTGATCCCGGCGACGGGACCGAAGGTCTCCTCGTGGGTCATCGCCATGTCGAGCGTGACGCCCGTCAGGATCGTCGGCTCGTAGAAGGTGCGGCCGAGCGCGTGCGGGCGGCCGCCGACCACGACCTGCGCACCGAGCCGGCGCGCGTCGGCGACGTGGCGCTCGACCTTCGCGAGCGCGGCGTCGCCGATCAGCGGACCGATCGCGACGCCCGGCTCGGTGCCGGGTCCGACCGCCAGCGCACGCACGCGTTCCGCGAGCGCGGCGACGAAGCGATCGTGGATGCCGTCCTGCACGAGCACGCGGTTCGCGCACACGCAGGTCTGGCCCGCGTTGCGGAACTTCGACGCGATCGCGCCTTCGACCGCGGCGTCGAGATCGGCGTCGTCGAAGACGAGGAACGGCGCGTTGCCGCCGAGTTCGAGACACACGCGCTTGACCGTCTGCGCGCACTGCTCCATCAGGCGCTTGCCGACCGCGGTCGAGCCGGTGAAGGAGAGGCAGCGCACGGCTGCGTTCGACGTCAGCTCTGCGCCGATCGCCGCGGCGTCGTCGCGATCCCCCGTCACGACGTTGAGCAGGCCCGCGGGCAGGCCCGCGCGCACCGCGATCTCCGCGAGCGCGAGCGCCGTGAGCGGCGTCGCTTCGGCCGGTTTGACGACGACGCTGCAGCCCGCCGCGAGAGCGGGCGCGACCTTGCGCGCGATCATCGCCGCCGGGAAGTTCCACGGCGTGATCGCCGCGCCGACGCCGATCGGCTCGGGAACGACGAGCAAGCGCGCGTCGCGGCGGTGGGCGGGGATCGTCTCGCCGTAGACGCGGCGCGCCTCTTCCGCGAACCACTCGAAGAACGATGCGGCGTACGCGACTTCGCCCTTCGCCTCGGCGAGCGGCTTGCCCTGCTCGCGCGTGATCAACATCGCGAGGTCGGTTTCGTGCTCGAGCATGCGCTCGGCGATGCGACGCAGCAGCAGCGCACGCTCGCGCGCCGTGCACGCGCGCCACGCGGGCTGCGCGGCGGCGGCCGCCTCGACGGCACGGCGCGTCTCGGCCGCGCCGAGCCGGGGTACACGCGCGAGTTCCTCGCCGGTCGCGGGATCGCGCACCGCGCAGGTC
>JALOQG010000319.1 GCA_025453505.1 Myxococcota bacterium
TCCAAACTAGCTCACCGGCTCGCGCACGGGCTTCGCTCCCGAACTCCTGCTAACGACCGGCGACCGATGGTCGCCGACGCCCCCGAACCCGACTTCCGCGAAGCCCTCGGCCCCGCCCTCGCGGGTGCGCTCGAGCGCAAGGGCTACACCTCGCTGACGCCGGTGCAGCTCGCGGTGCTCGATCCGGCGCTCGCGGGCCGCGACCTGCGCATCACTTCGCAGACCGGATCGGGCAAGACGCTCGCGATCGGCTTCACGCTGCGCGATCTCGTCGCCGCGCCGCATGCGTCGCACAAAGGCGTCGCGAAGCCGCGCGCGCTCGTCGTCGCGCCGACGCGCGAACTCGCCCACCAGGTCGAGGCGGAGCTCGGCTGGCTCTTCGAGAAGCTGCCGGGCCGCGTCGCCTCCGTGACGGGCGGCTCGAGCTACCGCGACGAGAGCCGCGCTCTCGCGCGCGGCCCCGCGGTGATCGTCGGCACGCCGGGACGCCTGCTCGACCAGCTCAACCGCGGCGCGATCGATCTCTCGGCGTGCGGCGCCGTCGTACTCGACGAAGCCGACCGCATGCTCGACCTCGGCTTCCGCGAGGACCTCGAGGCGATCCTCGCGCTGTTGCCCGATCCGCACACGACGCACCTCGTCTCCGCGACCTTCCCGCGCGACGTACGCGCGCTCGCCGACCGCGTCCAGAAGAAGGCCGCGCACGTCGAGGGTACGCGCCTCGGCCGCGCCAACGTCGACATCGACCACGTCGTGCACGTGGTGCATCCGACCGAGAAGGTCGACGCGACCGTGAACCTGTTGCTCGCGAACCCCGGCGCGCAGACGCTGATCTTCGCGCGCACGCGCAGCGACGTCGCCGACATCGCGCAGGAGCTGTCGGAGGCCGGCTTCGCCGTCGGCGCGCTCTCCGGCGACATGGACCAGCGCGCGCGCAACCGCGCGCTCGCCGCCTTCAAGAACGGCGAGCTCGTCGTGCTGGTCGCCACCGACGTCGCCGCGCGCGGCATCGACGTACAGGACATCGCGCGCGTGATCCACGTGGACGTGCCCGACAACGCCGACTCCTACACGCACCGCAGCGGCCGCACCGGACGCGCCGGACGCAAGGGCACCAGCTCGATGCTGGTCGCGCCGCCGGGCGTCGCGAACGCCGTGCGCCTGCTCGGCCGCGCGAACGTCGAATACCGCTTCGAGCCGATCCCGAGCGCCGAAGCGATCCGCAGCGCCGCAGACGAGCGCACCTTCACGACGCTCACGCAGGCCGACGCGGAGGACGCAAAGCCGCTCGATGCGCGCGCGCGCTCGCTCGCCGAACGGCTGGTCGCGCACGGCGACGTCGAGCGCACCCTCGCGCGATTGCTCGTCGCGACGCGCGGCGCGGGCGTCGCCGAGGCGCGCGACGTGCGCGCACTCACGCCGCGTCCCATGAGCGGCCGCGACGACCGGCCGCGCGCGCGCCGCGACGACCGCGGCGGCGATCGCGGCGCTGCGTGGGTGCCGTTCCACGTCTCGTGGGGCGAGCGGCACGGCGCCGATCCGCGCCGGCTCCTGGCACTCGTGTGTCGCCGCGGCGGCATCCAGGGCCGCGACGTCGGCGCGATCCGCGTCGAGAGCGGCTTCTCGATCGTGGACGTCGCGAGCGGAGTCGCGAACGAGTTCGAGCGCTCGACCGCGAAGCCGGACCCGCGCGATCCGCGCGTCGTGATCCGCCGCGACGTGGCGCGCGGTCCGGGCCCGGGCGCGCGCCCGCCGCATCGCGATCGGCCGCGTCCGCGCCGCGACCGCGCGTGATCCCCTGGAAGCAGCTCGCGAGCGCCCCGATCCCGGGAGCGCCGGCGGGCGACGCGAGCGCGCTCACGCTGTGGCAGCGCGGCGCAGAGTTCTCGATCCGCATCGGACCCATGACGCTGATGACGAGCCGCGAGCACGCGTCGGAAGAGGCGCTCGCCGCGCGCGCCCTCGAACGGTGTCGGGAGAAGCGGGCGCCGCACGTGCTGATCGGCGGACTCGGCATGGGCTACACGCTGGCGGCTGCGTTGCGCGTCCTGCCCGCCCGCGCGGAGGTCGTCGTCGCGGAACTGGTCCCCGCCGTGGAGGAGTGGAACCGCGGTCCGCTCTCGCACCTGGCGGGCCATCCGCTGCGCGATCCGCGCGCGTGCGTACACATCGGAGACGTCTCGGCGTTGCTGCGCGGCCCGGTCGGCGTGTGGGACGCCGCGCTGCTCGACGTCGACAACGGCCCGTCGGCGACGATCCGCGACGCGAACGCGCGCCTCTACTCCGACTCGGGCCTGCTCGACGTCCACGCCGCGCTGCGGCCGGGCGGCGTCCTCGCGGTGTGGTCGTCGCAGTCCGACGCGGGCTTCGCGAAGCGCCTGCGCCGCGCGGGTTTCCGCGACGAGGAGCTGCGCCTGCCGACGCGTCCCGGCCAGAAGGCGAAGCCGCACGCGGTGTGGATGGGACTGCGCTGAACGGTCAGCCGAACGCGACCGGCAGCGACTTCATCCGGTTCGCGAGACCCTTCGCGCTCCAGCGCACCTCGTCCTCGAGCACGCGTGCGCCGGGCGGCAGGAAGTCGAGCGCGGTGCCGAGCATCATGCGCAGCTCGGCGCGCGCGAGCGACGCGCCGATGCAGTAGTGCGGCCCGAAGCCGAAGACGACGAGATCGCGCGGGCGGCGGCGCAGGTCGAGGCGTAGCGGCTCGGCGTAGACGCGCGGATCGCGGTGTGCGGCGGCCATGCTCAACACCAGGAGCTGTCCCTTGCGGATCTTCGCGCCGTGCAGCTCGAAGTCGGCGAGCGCGAAGCGCGGCATCTCGGTCAGGCCCGCGTCGAAGCGGAGCAGCTCCTCGACCGCGTCCGGCAGCAGCGCGCGATCGGCGCGCAAGAGCGCGAGCTGATCGGGGTGCCGCAGCAGCGCGTAGAGGCCGCGCGTCGCCGCGAGCACGGTCGCCTCGGTGCCGGTCGCGACGAGTCCCGCGACGATGCCGACGACGTCTTCGACGACGTCGCCCGAGCCGCCCTCCGACACTTGCAGCAGATCCGAGATCAAGTCCTCGCGCGGCTGCATCAACCGTTCGAAGGTGAGACCGCGCACGTAGGCGACCAGCTCGCGCGTGGCCTGGTCGGTGCGGCGGCGCTTGTCGTCGGACAGGATCGGGTTCACGCTGCGCACCGTCTTGCGCGCGAGTTCGCGGAAGCGGTCCTCGTCGGCGCCCTTGGCCGGCACGCCGGTGATGCGGCTGATCACGGTGCCGGGAATCGGCGACGCGAACTCGTCCAGCAGATCGACGACGTCGCGCCGCTCGCGCAGCGGCGCGGCGAAGTGGTCGACCACTTCGCGCATGCGCGCCTCCATGCGCGCGACCGCACGCGGCGTCAGCGCCGCCGACACGATCCGCCGCGCGCGACCGGCCTGGCCCGGCGAATCGTCGTGGAAGGGATTCTCGAAGTGCCGCACCGCGCCGTCGGACGCGGCCTGTGCTCGATGCCGCTCCCAGGCGCGCGGATCCGGGGTCAGGCGCGGATCCGCGAAGAGCCGCCGCACGTCTGCGTGTCGCGTGACGAACCAGACACCGAGCTGCTCGACCCAGTGCACGGGATCGCGCTCGCGCAGGCGATCGAGGGCGGGGCCGGGATCGTGTGCGGCGAGCCCGAGACGCAGATCCGCGAGGAAATCGTCTGCGGGCTGCGCTTCGATCCGTTCCGACAACCCGCACCTCCCTGCGAATCGGCGGCGAATGTAGCCCGCGCGCTCCGAGTCTTCGTGGGCCGAACGGGACGATCGAGCTTCATTCCGGCGCGGGGCTCACGAAGGGGCGCCGACGCTTCCCGCACTCTCTCGCAGCTCGAACTTCATCACCTTCCCCGCCGCGTTGACCGGCAGCGCCTTCACGATCTCGACCCGCCGCGGCACCTTGTAGTTGGCCATGTTGGAGCGGCACCAGGCGATCACTGCTTCCGGCGTGAAGGTCTGGCCGGGCGCGGGCACGACGAACGCGACGCCGACTTCGCCCATGCGCTCGTCGGGGACGCCGACGACGGCGACCTGCGCGAACCAGCCGCTGCCGTACATCAGGTTCTCGATCTCGGCCGGATAGCA
>JALOQG010000320.1 GCA_025453505.1 Myxococcota bacterium
CGGTCGATGCAGTCGAGCGCGTGGCGCTCGCCGCCAGCTTCGTCGCGGGCCTGGTGCTCGTGGCGGCCTGCGCATTTCCGGGCCGACGCCTCTCGCCGGTGGAGCGCGTGCGCGCGCGCGCTGCACTGGCGGCGTTCGTCGCGGCAGGCGCCGGGCCGCTCCTCGCATTCGTGCGCGGCGTCCAGCCGACGTCCGCGCAGGCGTCGCTGCTCGCACTCGGTGGACTCGCCCTTCCGCTCGCGCTGGGCTGGGCGGTGGTCCGCTACCGCCTGCTCGATCCACCGGACCGGGTGCGACGCGGACTCGTGTCGGTCGCGACGACCCTGGTCGCGCTGCTCTGCGCCACGCTCGCGACGAGCGCGACGTGGGAGCACTGGGCCGGCGGAACACGGCTCGGATCCGCACCCGTCGCCGCTCTCGCGATCGCGACCGCGCTCGCGTACCAGGCATTCCATTCCGCGACGCGGCAACTGCTGCGTCCGAGCGCGCTGCGCACCGCGGGGCCGCAGCGGCTGCTCGCGCGCGCGGGCCGCGAACTCGCCGGGGCGACGTCGCCGCACGACGTGCTCGAACGCTTCGCGGATCTCGTCTGCGATGCGCTGCGCCCCGGCGCGCTGGAGGCGATCTTTCTGGCCGGCCACGAGCCGGACTCCCCGCTCGCGCGGCGCGGTCTCGCGTTGTGGCAGGCGGCGCCCGCCGGCGTCGCGCATCCGCTGCTCCGGCCTCCGCGCGTCGAGGACCCCGGACGCGAGCGGCCCGAAGCCGTGCTCGCGCTCGAGCCGCGCTGCGGGCCGGCCGCGCTCGTCGTGATCGCCGCGCGCGCCGACGGCCTGCCGTACTCCGTCGAAGAATTGCGTGCGCTCGAGGACGCCGGGCGTCTCGCGACGCTCGCGCTCGGGGATGCCGCCACCTCTGCGCATCTCGAAGCGGCCGTCGCGGCGCGCACCGCCGCGCTCTCGCGCGCACTGCGCGATCGCAGCGCGGTCGTCGCCGCGGCGGAACGCATCCAGGCCGCCGCCGGTGCGCGCGAGGTGCGCGCGGCGGCCCGTAGCTTCCTCGCACGCTGCACCGGCCGTCTGCCGCTGCGCGCGGATGCGCTCGCCGACCGGCCCGATCGGGTCGCCATGCGCCTCGATCTCGAGCCGACGCACGCGACCTGCTTCGCGGTCGGCGAGCTCGATGCGGATCGCGTCGTCGATCTGCAGCCGCAAGCCGATGCGGTCGCCGCGCTCGCGGGCCTCGCGCTCGAGCGCATCCATCTGCTCGCACAGCTCAAGCACGAAGTGGCGGCGCAGGCGCGCGAGCTCGCGCGGATCGCGTCGGGAGAGCGCTGCGCGGCGTTCGTGCGCGAGGTCGCGCACGAGCTGCGCAAGCCGGCCGAGGAGATTCGCGATCTCGCACGGCGACACGCCGCGAACGCCGACGCATCCGCCCGCGGCGCGCTCGAACGCATCGAGACGGTGACCCACGAGCTGTCGCGACGCCTCGACTGCCTGCTCTCGCGCGGCGCCGCGCGGCTCGACCTGCGTCGCATCGATCTGGTCCGGCTCGCGGACGAAGCGATCGCGCGCGCCGCGCGCCTGCGCTGTGATCGCCACTTCCGTGCGGCGCATGCGGCGACGCGCCTGCCGTTCTTCGGCGATCCGGTCCGCATCGCGTCGCTGCTCGAGAACCTGATCGACAACGCCTGCAAGGCGACGCGGCGCGGCGGCCACGTCGAGCTCCGCACGGCGCTCGCCGGAAGAGCCGACACCGCGCGCGTGCTGCTCGAGATCGAGGACGACGGCGCCGGGATCCCGCCCGATCTCGGCGAGGAGATCTTCGAGCCGGGCGTCGGCTCGTTCCGGCAGGGCTTCGGCCTCGGGCTCGCGCTGTGCCGCGACGTCGCGACGGCGCACGGCGGCGCGATCGCGGTCGCGTCGGCGCCGGGTCGCACCGTCTTCCGCATCGAGCTGCCGCAAACCGGCCCGGAGCCGGCGTGACGCCGCGCGCGCGCATCCTGCTCGCAGAGGACCGGAGCCTGACGCGAGAGCGGATCGGCGCTGCGCTACGCGATTCCGGCTTCGTCGTGCTGCCCGCGTCCGACGGCGCCGAAGCGCTCGCACGCTTCGAGTCCGAGGGCGAAGGCGTCGACCTCGTGCTCTCGGATCACGGCATGCCGCGGCTCGACGGCCTCGGTCTGCTGCGCGCCGTGCAGCGCATCCGCGAGGTTCCGTTCATTCTCTACAGCGCAGGCGCGGAGCCGGAGGTCGTGTTTCGCGCCGGTCGCGGCGGCGCGCTGCGCTTCCTGCCGTATCCGTTCCGGATCGACGAGCAGCTGCTTCCGACCATCGCCGAGGCGTTGGCGGCGCCCGTGCGACGGGCGGCTCCCGTGCGCGGCGCAGCGCGCTTCCTCGGCGGCTCGGAAGCGGCGGCGCGCGTCCGCGCCTGGATCCGACGCATCGGTCCAACGCCCGCGAGCGTGCTCGTGCTCGGTGAGACGGGCGTCGGCAAGGAGGTCGTCGCGCGGGCGCTGCACGAGGAGAGCGGGCGCGCGCCGCTCGTGTCCTTCGCCGTGACGGAGCTCGCCGAGAGCCTGCTCGAGACGGAGCTCTTCGGCGCGGAGCGCGGCGCCTACACCGGATCGCTGCAGGCGCGCGCCGGCCTGCTGGAGCACGCACACGGGGGGACCTTGTTCCTCGACGAAATCGGCGATGCGCCGCTCGCCCTGCAGGCGAAGCTGCTGCGCGTGCTCGAAACCGGCGAGCTGCGCCGCGTCGGCGGGAGCGCAGCGCGCCACGTCGAGCTGCGCATCGTCGCGGCGACGCATCGCGACCTCCCGGCGCGCGTGCGCGAGGGCCACTTCCGCGAGGATCTCTTCTACCGCCTCGCGCAGGCGACGCTGTGCGTGCCGCCACTGCGCGAGCGGCGCGGCGACGTCGACGCACTGGCCGCCGCGTTCCTGTCCGAGATCGCGGCGCGCACGGGCAGCGTCGTGCCCGCCGCGTCGCCGGCGTTCTTCGCCGCGCTGCGCGCACATGCATGGCCCGGCAACGCTCGCGAGCTGCGCGCCGCGCTGCAGAGCGCCGTTCTCTGGTGGGACGGCGCGCGACCGCTCGAGCCGGAGGATCTGATCGAGGCATTCGGTGCGCTGCGCCCCTCGCTCGACGCGCGCGAGCAACACGAGCGCGAGCGGATGCTGGACGCGTACCGGCGTGCCGGCGGATCGCAGGAGGCGGCGCGTCGCGCGCTCGGCCTCACCCGCGCCGCCTGGCGGCATCGCTGGCGGCGCTTCGGTCTGGCGGCATTGCGCGGAGGTCTCGAATGAAGCGGTCCTGGTCCCTGCGGCTCGCGTTGCTCGGGATCCTGCTGCCGTTCGGCGCCCATGCGGGCGGCGATTCCGCGGACCCGACCGCGCTCGTGCAGCGCGCCTTCGACCGCACGCTCCACGCGCCCGGCGTGCGAAGTCTCGAACTGCGCATCCACCGCAGCGGCCGGCTCGTCTCGCGGCGCGCCTTCGATCTCGCCTACCGCCGCGACGCGGACGGCGCGCAGTCGCTGTTGCGCTTCACCGCGCCGGGCTATCTGCGCGGACACGCGCTGCTCGTGCTCGGCACGCCGGACGGCCCGAGCGACACCTGGCTCTACCAGACCGAGGAGCGGCGGCCGCGGCGCGTCGGTGCGACGCACAAGGCCGATGCGTTCTACGGCAGCGATCTGTCGTTCGAGGAGTTGGAGCACCAGCGCTTCGAGCAGTGGTCGCTGCGCGCGCTCGATGCCGCTGCCGACGCCGCGTGCCCGGCGTGCAGCGTCGTCGAGGCCAAGCCGCAGCGCGAATCCCAGTACGGACGGATCGTCGTGTGGGTGGATCGCGCGAAGCAGGCGGTCGCGCGCGTCGACTTCCACCGCGGATCCGATCCGGAGCCGCACAAGCGGCTGCGCGTCTCGCTCGACGACGCGACGGAGGAGAACGGCTTCCTGCGCATTTCGCACATGCGCATCGAACAGGTCGGACGCGACGCCTGGACGGACATCGAGACGGCGCGCATGACCGTCGACCCGGCGATTCCCGCCGCGGTGTTCTCGGCTTCCGTGCTGGAGCGCGAGGGAGACGATCTCTACGC
>JALOQG010000321.1 GCA_025453505.1 Myxococcota bacterium
GCGGAAGAGGCTCGATTGGCGCGGTTCGCCTGGTTGGTTGCCAGGCGGGGTCTGGGGGTCCGTCCTGCGGCCGCCCGACAGTCCGTCCTCGGACGGACCCCCAGACCCCGCACGCACGTCGAGTTGTGCGGCGGAGTCGGAATCGGAACCCGAGCCGGAGCCGGAGTCCGATTCGCTTTCGGTGGTCAGGGTGAAGGTGCCTTCGCCTTGCATGGGCTCGTTGACGCCTTTGAGTGTGAACGAGACGCGGCTCGGGCCGTTCCACTCGACGATCTCGACGGCGAAGGTCAGCGTGCGCGAGAGGACGCCGACGTCGCCCCGCAGCGTCCACGTCGAGTGTTTGTCGTCCTGCTTCTCGTGCTTCTGGTAGCCGGTGACGAAGCGGCCCCAGTTGTCCATCTCCTGGACGAAGGCCCAGACGGCGTCGATCGGGACGCGCGTCGTGGTGGTGTACTCGGCTTCGGCCACGCCTATTCCCTGCCGGCGGCGTGGCGGCCCGCGACCCAGCCCCACGTGATCGCGCGCATGTTCGAGGTGCCGCTCTGGTAGCCGCCGCCGAGATCGCGCAGCGCGGCGGAGTTGCCGACGGCGTAGAGGCCTGCGATCGGATGGCCGCGCAGATGCACGACCTGCGCGTGGACGTCGGTCTCGAGTCCGTGCGAGTGGATGCCGACGCCGACGGGGACGAGCTTCACGCCGAAATACGGCGCCTTGTCGAGCGGGCCGACGCACGGATTGGGATAGCTCGGATCGCCGGTCAGGCGCTGCGCCCAGGGGCGCGAGCCCTTGCCGAAGTCGGGGTCTTCGCCCCGGCGCGCGAACTCGTTGAAGCGCGCGACGCTGCGCTCGAGTCCGGCGGCGTCGATGCCGAGCTTCGCGGCGAGCTCGCCGAGCGTGTTCGCGGAAACGGCGAGCTCTTCCGGGATCGGCGAGCCCGGCATGAACGAGCCGAGCGGATATCTGTCGCGGTAGTTCTGGTCGAAGATCAGGAAGGGCGGGACGTTCGGCTGGGTCTGGCGGTTGCCGTCCCACTGCCGCAGGCGCGGCTGGTAGTCCTTGTAGAAGGATTCGTCGCAGAAGCGCTCGCCCTGCTGGTTGACCCAGATCGCGTGCGGACAGCCGCACTCCCAAGAGGAGCGGAAGAGCGGCACGCCCTCGTGTTCTTCACCGGGAATCGAGTAGCCGTAGAACATCGCGAGGTTGGTCGGCGGCACCGACGCGATCGCCGCGCCGACTTCGCCCGCGAGCACGAAGTGATCGCCGTGCACGTAGGGCGGACACGCCGAGTTCCAGGCGGGCGCCTGCTCGAACTGCTTCGCGAGCTTCTCGTTGTGGTCGTAGCCGCCCATCGCGAGCACGACGCCGCGGCGCGCGCGCACGCAGAACGAGCGCCCTTCCCGCTCGGCGCGTACGCCGACGACGCGATCGCCCTCGGTCACGAGCGCGACGACCTTCGTGTCGACGAACGCCGGAATCGCGCGGTCGATCAGCGCCGCCTTGAGGAACCAACCCATCATGCCCTGGCCCCAGCCGCGGATGTCCTTCGTGATGCGCTCGCCGAGCAGCGCGTAGTCCCACGTGGTGACCTTCGCGAGGCCGCCCCACGCGTAGAGCTCCTTGTGCTCGACGCCCATCGGGAAGTGCGGCGTCAGGAAGGTCTTCGTCTGCCACGGACCGAGCTGCGCGCCTTCGAAGAGCGACGCGCACAGGTAGCGACCGCCCGCGTGCGAGCCGGGCGCATCGGGGTAGTAGTAGTCGGGGAGTCCTTCGACGGCGTTCCACGGCACGCCGGCCTGCTTCTCGAAGTACTCGACGGCCGGTTTCATGGTCGCGAGCAGCTTCGACTGGAGCGCCGGATCGGCGTAGCCCGCTGCGATGAACTCGAAGTACGCGCGGCCGGCTGCGTCGCTGTCGGCCAGGCCGGCGGCCTGCATCGTGTGGCTGTTCGGGACGAAGACTTCGCCGCCGCCGTAGGCGCAGACACCGCCGAGCTTCGGGGCCTTGTCGAGGATGGCGGCGGTCAGACCGAGATCGTGCGCCGCGATCGCCGCACAGGTGCCGCCGAGGCCGGAGCCCACGGCGACCAGATCGACTTCGAGATCCCACTGCACCGCCGACGCCGGCTGACTCATCTCGATCTCCCGTCATAGGACACGCTGGGGGCCACGATCCAGGACTCGCGGGTCGCTGGTGGATATCGAAACGTACAGTATCGTAATCTCCCTTCGAGGGGGACGGCGTGAACAAGGCCAGCGGCGGCAGCGCAGGGCGACCCCGCAGCGAGGAAGCGCACCAGGCGATCCTCGACGCCACGCTCGCGCTGCTCGCCGAGGTCGGCTTCTCGTCGCTCACGGTGGAAGGCGTCGCCGCGCGCGCGGGCGTCGGCAAGGCCACGATCTACCGGCGCTGGCCTTCGAAGGTTCCGCTCGTGGTCGAGGCGTTCGGCGGCCTGCCGGCCTTCGAAGAGGCCGACACCGGCTCGCTCGTGGGCGACCTGAAGGCGATGCTGCGCGCCTATCTCGAACTCTTCAACGAGACGCCGCTCGCGACGGTGCTGCCCGCGCTCGCGAGCGAACGCGCGCACGACCCCGCGCTCGCCGCGCTCTTCAATCCCGTGCTGCGCCAGCGGCGCTCCCCGCTGATGAACGCGCTCGAACGCGCCCGGGCGCGCGGCGAGATCCCGCCCGACACCGATCTGGAACTCGCGGCCGATCTGATCGTCGGTCCGATCGCGGTGCGGCTCTTCTTCACCGGCCGCCGCATCCAGCCGAAGCTCGTCGACCCGCTGGTCGAGATGGCGCTCGGCGGGATCCAGAAGCGCTAGCTTGGCCGTACGTACGGTTGCGATTGCCGTACAGACGGCCATCGCTAGACTTCCCGGCCATGAAGACCACGCTCCAGCTGGACGACCGCCTGGCCAACCGGCTCAAGCGCGAGGCCGCGCGCCAGGGCCGCACGATGTCCGAGCTGGTCGAGATGGCCCTGCGGCTGCTCTTCCGGGCGCCGCCCCCGGCCGCCGATCTCCCCGAACTCCCAAGCTTCGATTGCGGCGGCAGCCGCGTCGACGTGGCCGATCGCGACGCGCTCTACGAGACGCTGGAAGGGCGGTGATGGTCGTCGTCGACACGAACGTGCTCGTATACGCCGCCGACCGCGCGGCGCCGGAGCACGAAGCCTGTCGGGACCTCCTCACGTCGCTGCGAGCCCATCCCACGCCGTGGTTCCTCACGTGGGGCATCGTCTACGAGTTCCTGCGCGTGACGACGCATGCGCGCGTCCTGCGAAGGCCGCTCTCGCCCGCCGAGGCCTGGGAGTTCGCGTCGGCGCTGCTCGCGTCTCCGTCCCTCGACCTCCTGGCCGAAACGGATCGACACGCCAGCGTCCTCGCCGAGCTCGTCGCCGAGGTTCCGCGGCTCGCCGGCAATCTGCTCCACGATGCACACACCGCAGCACTGATGAGGGAGCACGCCGTTCGCGCCATCTACACGCGCGACACGGACTTCCATCGGTTTCCGGGAATCGAAGTGCGCGATCCGCTCGTTCGAGCCTAGGAGCGAAACAGCTTCTCGCGGTAGTACGCCAGCTCGGCGAGGCTGCCGCGCAGGTCGTCGATCGCCGTGTGCGTCTTGTCGCCCTTCTGGAAGCGCGGCAGGTCCGGGTACCACGCGCCCGCCAGCACCTTCAGGCTCGACACGTCGATCTGCCGGTAGTGCAGCCAGCCTTCGAAGCGCGGCATGTAGCGGGCGAGGAAGGCGCGGTCGGTGTGGATCGAGTTGCCGGCGAGGATGCCCTCGCGCAGGCCGCAGCGCTGCGACACGAGTTCGAGCGCGTCGCGCTCGGCGTCCACCAGCGAGACCTTCGACGCGCGGATGCGATCGAGCAGGCCCGAGCGCGTGTGCATGTCGCGCACGAACGGCTCCATGCGCGCGAGCACCTCGTCGGGCTGCCAGATCACGCGCTCGAACTCGGCGATCGGCGCGAGGTCGCCGCGCGTCAGGACGATGCCGATCTCGACGATCGCGCAGCGCTCGAGATCGAGGCCCGTCATCTCGAGGTCCAGCCAGACGAAGAGGGGATCCTGGGACTGCGACATGGGC
>JALOQG010000322.1 GCA_025453505.1 Myxococcota bacterium
GGCCTGATCGTCTCGCAGCTCAACCACGAGCGCGTGTCGCTGACGCCGTACGGGCCTTCGACGAAGATGCTCGAAGAGGTCGTCGAGTGGGCGCGCGCGACGAAGCTCGCCGACGGCCGCCGCGTGATCGACCAGGCGTGGGTGCGCGAGAGCCTCGCGTGGGTGAAGGCGAAGCTCGAGGCGCTGCGCCTGATGCAGTGGAAGCTCGCGTGGAGCCTCACCCAGGGACATCTGCACCCGGCCGACGCATCCGCCGTGAAGGTGTACGCGACGGAGCTCTACGTGCACGCGTATCGCAGGCTGATGGAGGTGCTCGGCCCGGCGGGCACGGTGAAGGACGGCTCGCCCGGCGCCTTGTGCCGCGGTCGTCTCGAGCGCATGTACCGCGCCACGCTGATCCTCACGTTCGGCGGCGGCACCAACGAAGTGCAGCGCGACATCGTGGCGATGGCCGGCCTCGGCATGCCGCATTACAAGAACTGAGCACCCAGGTCACGATCGAAGCACGAAGCCCCACTTCCCGCGTAGCGAGCCGCAGGCGAGCGGCGAGACTCGAAGATTCCCGCGTAGCGAGCCAAAGGCGAGCGGCGAGCCCCAGAACTTGAACGCTCCAGCGAGGACATCACGCATGGACTTCTCTTTTTCCGACGAACAGAACGCGCTGCGCGAAGTCGCGCGCAAGATCTTCGAGGCCGAGTGCACGCCCGACCGGCTGCGCGAGATCGAGAAGAGCGACGAGCGCTTCGACCGCCGTCTGTGGGAAGAACTCGCCAAGGCGAACCTGCTCGGCGCGTCGCTGCCCGAATCGCAGGGCGGCAGCGGCTACGGGTTCTTCGAGCTGTGCCTGCTCTTCGAGGAGTTCGGTCGCGCGGTCGCGCCGGTACCCGCGTGGGCGACGCTCGCGTGCGCCGCGCCGGCGATCGCGAAGTTCGGCACCGACGCGCTGCGCAAACGCTGGCTGCCCGGTGTCGTCGCGGGCGAGGCGATCCTCTCCGCCGCGCTCCAGGAGCCGGGCAACGTCGATCCGCTCGCGCCGGTGACCACCGCCGTGCGCGACGGCGACGGCTACCGGCTCGACGGCCAGAAGTTCTGCGTGCCCGCGGCGTTCGTGTCCGAGCGCATCCTCGTGCCGGCCCGCACCGGCGAGGGCGTCGGTCTCTTCCTCGTCGATCCGCGCGGCAGCGGCGTCGGGCTCGAACGGCAGATCGTGACGAACCGCGAGATCCAGGGCTGGATGAAGCTCGAGGGCGTGCGCGTCGGCCGCAGCGACGTGCTCGTCGATCCGGCTCGCGGCACCCGGGCTCTCGCGTGGATCGTCGAGCGCGCGACGACGGCGCTCTGCGCGACGCAGGTCGGCGTCGCGGAGCGCGCGCTGCGCATCACGGCGGGCTACGTCAGCGAGCGCCAGCAGTTCGACCGCCCGATCGGCTCGTTCCAGGCGGTGCACACGCGCGCCGCCGACGCCTACATCGAGCTCGAGACGCAGCGGCTCACGACGTGGCAGGCCGCGTACCTGCTTTCGAAGCAGGACAGCGCGCCGGAGGCCGTCGCGATCGCGAAGTTCTTCGCGGGCGAAGCGGGACACGTCGTCACCTATGCCGCCGAACATCTGCACGGCGGCATCGGCGCCGACATCGACTACCCCGTGCACCGCTACTACCTGTGGTCGCGGCAGATCGAGCTCACGCTCGGGTCGAGCGCGTCGCAGCTCGCCGCGCTCGGCGACGCCATCGCGCGCTGAGCGTCAACGCGGGGCGGAGCGTCCCGCCTCGAAGTGGCCGGGCAGCTCGCCGATCGAGCGCAGGAACGCGCGCACGGGGTGCGACGCGAACTCCGCGCGGTCCGACGGCCCGCTGAGAACCGCCACGAACGTGACGCCCGCGCGCGCGGCCGCCTCCGCATCGACGGGATGGTCTCCGACGTAGAGCGCACGATCCGTTCCGACGCCGAGGCGTGTCAGCGCCGCGTGCAGGGCGTCCGGCGCGGGCTTCGCAGTGGCGACGTCGTCGGAACCGATCACCGCGTCGAAGAGCGCATGGAGGTCGTCGCGCGCGAGTACGCCCTCGATGTGGCTGCGCCGCTTGGTCGAGCAGATGGCGGTCGCGAGGCCGACTTCACGGCAGGTCGCGACGGCCTCGAGCGCGCGGTCGAGCCAGCGCGTCGAGGCGACCATCACGTGCTCGGCGCGCTCGCGAAAGGCGTCCGAGAAGTCGCGCGCGAGGGCGGCGTCCTCGACGCCGTGCAGTCGGCGCAGCGCTTCGGGCAGGGTCAATCCGATCGTGCGCCGCACCGCCTCGGGATCGGCGGGCGGCAGACCTACCCGCGCGAAGCCGTGCGCGAAGCACTCGATCACGCCGGGCGACGAGTCCGCCAGCGTGAAGTCGAAGTCGAAGAGCACGGCCCGCACGGGCCCAGCCTCGGGGTCGGGACGCAAGGAGGCAAGTTCCGGGGCGCGACTCGGGCGCTTCCCGCTTTCTTGCGCCCCGACCCCGCCTTGGCAATAATGGAACACGTTTCATTTCTGCGGAGACCCCCCTCCTTGCACCTCGACCTCAGCGCCGAGCAGCACGCGCTGCGCAAGCAGCTCCGTTCCTATTACCGCGAGATGTTCACGCCCGAGCTGCGGGCGGCGCTCGACGCCGAGTGGGACGACATGGGCGGCTCGGTGTTCCGCCAGATCGTCGCGCGCATGGGCGCCGACGGCTGGCTCGGGATCGGCTGGCCCAAGGAGTACGGCGGCCAGGGCCGCGGCCCGGTCGAGCAGCTGATCTTCTGGGAAGAGACGTACCGCGCAAAGGCGCCGCTCCCGATCATCGCCGTCAACACGATCGGCCCGACGCTGATCCACTACGGCACCGAGGAGCAGAGGCGCACGATGCTGCCGCGCATCGTCCGCGGCGAGCTGCACTTCGGCGTCGGCTACACGGAGCCGAGCTCCGGCACCGATCTCGCGTCGCTGCAGACCAAGGCGATCCGCGACGGCGACGAGTGGGTGATCAACGGCCAGAAGATCTTCACGACCCACGCGCACGACGCCGACTACATCTGGCTCGCCGCGCGCACGGATCCCGAGGCGCCGAAGCACAAGGGCATCTCGATCATCCTGGTGCCGACCGACGTCGCGGGCTTCAGCGTGACGCCGATCCACACGCTCGGCGGCGAACGCACCAACGCGACCTACTACCAGGACGTGCGGGTGCCGGTCGCGAACACGGTCGGGCCGATCAACGCAGGCTGGTCGCTGATCACCGCGCAGCTCAACCACGAGCGCGTGACGCTCGCGACGCCCGGCGTCGCCGACCGCGCGCTCGACGAGGTCTGGGGCTGGGCGAGTCGCACCGAGAAGCCCGGAGGCGGACGCGTCATCGACGAGCCGTGGGTGCAGCTGAACCTCGCCCGCTGCTACGCGAAGCTGGAAGCGCTGAAGCTGCTCAACTGGAAGTCGGCGTGGTCGCTCGAGGCGGGCGATCCGAATCCCGCCGTCGCGTCCGCCGTGAAGGTGCTCGGCTCGGAGTTCTTCGTGGAGGCCTACCGGCTGCTGCTCGAGATCACCGGCCTCGCGGGTACCGTCGTCGCGGGTCAGCCCGGCTGCCTCTTCGGCGGCTTCCTCGAGCAGGCGTACCGCGGCGCGACGACGCTGACCTTCGGCGGCGGCGTCAACGAGATCCAGCGCGACATCATCGCGATGGCGGCGCTGCAGCTGCCTCGCTCCCGGAAGTAGCGGAGACCGCATGGAGAGGGCCGAGCTCGAGGCGAAGCTGAAGACGTACGTCGGCAAGACGGCCGGTCCGCCGACGCCGGCGCCCGATCCCGTCAACGAGGCGATGATCCGCCACTGGTGCGAGGTGATGGGCGATCGGCTCCCGGTGTACACCGACGCCGACGTCGCAGCGAAATCGGTACACGGTGGACTCGTGGCGCCGCCGACGATGCTGCAGGCCTGGATCCTGCGCGGCCTCGCGATGGCGTCGCCGGCGGACGAGTACGACGACGGCCAGCTCCAGATCGGACGACTGCTCGTCGACGCGGGCTATCCGTCCGTGGTCGCGACCAACTGCGAGCAGGAATACACGCGCTACCTGCGCCCCGGCGACC
>JALOQG010000031.1 GCA_025453505.1 Myxococcota bacterium
CTCGTGGTCGTGGTCGAGACGACGACGATGCGGCCGTTCTCGCCGAGCGCGTCGACCAGCCGCGTCGCGGCGAGCACCTCGCCGACGCTCGCGGCGTGCACCCACACCGATCCGCGCGCGCGCGGCGTGCGCCAGCCGAGGCGTTCGCCGACGCCCTCGCGCCACGCAGGCCGCAGCAGCAGCGCCGCGCCGGCCACCGGCGCGAGCGCCAGCGCGGACGCGACCGCGACGCTCTGCCTAACGAGCGCGTTGGCCATCGATCATTCCGGCGGCGATCGCCGCGGCACGCGGCGCCGCGCCGCCCTCTCCCAGCCGCCGCGACACTTCGGCGAGTCGCCGCACCTGGAGTTCGCGTGCGGGTCCGCCCAGCAACGCGGCGAGCGCAGCGGCGATCCGTTCGGGATCGGCGTGCTCCTGGAGGAACTCGGGCACCACCGCGGCGCCCGCGATCAGGTTCGGCAACGTCCACGAAGGCAGCCGCACGAGCCGCCGCGCGAGCGCGGCGGTCAGGAGGTTGGCGCGGCCGGCCGAGACGTGCGGGCAACCGAGCAGCGCGAGTTCCAGCGATGCGGTGCCCGGCTTCACCAGCGCGACGTCGGCGGCGACCATCGCCTCGTGGGTGGCGTTCTCGACGACGCGCACCGGGAGGCCGCCCACATTTACGGCATCGCGCCGGATCGTCGGCGCGAGTGCGAGCGCGAAGTGCGCGTCGGGCCGCTGCGCGCGCAGACGCTCGGCCGCGGCGAGGAAGAGCGGCAGCCCGTAGCGCAGCTCGTTGTGTCGGCTGCCCGGGAGCAGCAACACGAGCGGCGCGTCGCCGGGAACCCCGAGCCGCGCGCGCGCGGCGGCGCGATCGACCTTCTCGCGCACGGCGCGCAGGGGATCGACCAGCGGATGACCGACGAAGTCCACGGCGAGCCCGCTTCCGGCGAACACGTCCACCTCGAACGGGAAGATGACGGCCATCCGGTCGACGCGCCGCGCCAGCTTCGCGATCCGCCCGGTGCGCCACGCCCAGACCTGCGGCGCGACGTAGTAGAGGATCGGCACGCCCGCGCGACGCAGCCGCTTCGCGAGCGGCACGTGCAGATCCGGCGCGTCCACCAGGATCGCGAGCGCCGGGCGGCGCTCGCGCGCGGCGCTCGCGAGCGTGCGCCACGCGCCGAGCACGCGCGGCACCGCGCCCAGCACCTCGACGAAGCCGCCGACGGCGACGTTCGCGAGCGGCACGAGGATCTCGAGACCCGCTTCGGCGAGGCGCGCGCCGCCCAGTCCGAAGCCGCGCAACTCGGGCCGCAGCGCGCGCAGCGCGGCGAACAGCTCCGCCGCGTGCGCGTCGCCCGACGCGTCGCCCGCCGAGACCAGCACTTCCGTCATCGCAGCTCGTCGAGCGGCGGCAGCGCGGCCACCACGCGCAGAGCGGTCTCGAGCGCGCGCAGAGCCGCGCGGGCGCCCTCCCCGTTCGCGCGCCGCGTCCGCACCGCCGCGAGGAAGTCGCGCAATTGCGCGTCGAGCGCGTCGGCCGGGTCGAAGCGCATCGGCTCGATGTCGATGCGCGGCGGTCCGTCGGGGCTCGCCTCGCGCCGCAGGATCACCGCCGACTGCGCCAGGAAGTCGATCGAGAAATAGCCGTCGGCCTGGAAGAAGCGGATCTTGCGCAGCGGCGTCGGCGACACCCGGCTCGCCGTGAAGTTCGCGACGCAGCCGCCCGGGAAGCGCAGCCGCGCGTTGGCGATGTCCACTTCGTTCGAGAGCACCGGCACGCCGATCGCCTCGATGCTCTCGGGCACCTCGCCGACGAGGCGTTGCACGATGTCGATGTCGTGGATCATGAGATCGCGCACGATGTCGACGTCGGTGGCGCGGCCCGGATACGGACCCATGCGGTGCACCTCGACGAAGCGCGGCCGGCGGACCCGGTCCTTCATCGCGCGCAGCGCGGCGTTGAACCACTCGAGGTGTCCGACCTGGAGCACGCGGCCGCCCTGCGCGGCGCGCGCGATCAGCGACTCGGCTTCGGCGAGCGTGGCGGCGATCGGCTTCTCGACGAGCACGTCGAGCCCCGCGGCGAGCGCGGCGTCCACGACCTCGAAGTGCGCGACCGTCGGCACCGCGACGACCGCGGCGTCCGCCTTCCCGAGCAGCTCGCGGAACCCGGTCACGGCCGGCGCGCCGAACGCCGCGCCGGCGTCGCGCGCGCGCGCGGCGTCGATGTCCGCGACACCTGCGAGCGTCACGCTGCCTTCCGTGTCGCGCAGCGCCGCGATCTTGGCGGCGTGGAGGCGCCCCATGTGTCCGGCGCCGATCACGGCGATGCGCAGCGCGCTCACGCGGATCCTCCCGGGACGCCCACGACCGCGATGCCGGCCGCGTCGGCGCGGCGCCGCACCTCGTCGCGCTCGAGCACCAGCGTGCGGCCCGCCTCGACCGCGAGCAGGGCGGCGCCCGTCTCAACGAGCGTGCCGAGGGTGTCGGGTCCGATGGTCGGAGCGTCGAAGCGCGGATCCTGGCCGGGCTTGAAGACCTTCAGGACGCAGGCGCCGCCGCGCGCGAGCGCCGCACCGCGGCGGATCGCCGCGTCGGTGCCCTCGATCGCCTCGACTGCGAGCACGCTGCGATCCTTGACGACGAGCGTCTGGCCGATGTCGAGCCGTCCGATCGCCTTCGCGATCGGCCAGCCCCAGGCGACGTCGGCGGTCTGCGACGCGGTCGGCGCGACATCGCCGAGCACGCCGACGGGCGCGAGGAGATGCGCGACCCAGGTCGTCTGCGCCTCGACGCGAAGGCCTTCGGACTCGAGCGCATCGCCGAGCGCGCGCAGGATGCTGTCGTCGCTGCGGTCGCGCAGCGAGGCGAGGAAGGCGGCCCCGCGCGCGTCGACGCGCACGCGATCGGCGGCGAAGAGCTGCTCCTTCGGCACGTTGCCGGCGACGACCACGTCGCGCGCCGAGGCCGCGTGCAGCGCCGCGAGCAGCGCGCCGAGTTCCCCGATCCGCACCCAGTGCAGCGCGTCGGCGACGTCGGCGAGCGCAGGGTCGGCGAAGCCATGGAACGCCACCACCGCGACGCGCCGTCCCGCGTCGCGCGCGCCGCGCGCCACCTCGAAGGGCAGCCGCCCGGCCCCCGCCACCAGCCCGAGCGTCTCGCCACCGGAGTCCGTCACGCTCCACTCCCGGCCGCCGCTCCGTTCAGCGACACACGCCTCGTTGCGAGGATGCCAGGAACGCGAGCAGGCGCGCGACCTCGGGCGTGGCGCCGGCCTCCTCGCGCACCCGCTCGATCGCCGTCTCGAGCAGCAGCTTCGAGGCGAAGAGCAGGTGGAACGCGTGCTTGAGATCGCGCATCGCCGCCTCCGAGAAGCCGCGACGCTGCAGGCCGATCGTGTTGAGACCGACCACGCGCGCGTGGTCGACGGCCACCATCGCGAAGGGCGGCGCGTCCTTCGAGAGCTTGGCGTTGGCGGCCGTCATGCAGCTCTCGCCGACGCGCGCGAACTGGTGCACGCCCGTGTAGGCGCCGAGCACCGCCCAGGCGCCGATCTCGACGTGTCCCGCGAGCCCCGTGAAGCTCGCGATGATCGCGTGCGGGCCGATCTGGCAGTCGTGCGCGACGTGCGCGCCGTTCATCAGCATCACGTCGTCGCCGATGCGCGTCGTGCCGCCGCCCTGCGGCGTGCCGCGGTGGATCGTGACGCTCTCGTGGATGCGGCAGTCGGCGCCGATCTCGAGACGCGTCGGCTCGCCGGCGTACTTCTTGTCCTGCGGATCGCCGCCGATCGAGGCGAAGGGATGGATCTGCGTGCGCGCGCCGACGCGCGTCGCGCCGCGCAGGCTGACGTGGTTGCCGACCACGACGCCGGGGCCGAGCTCGACGCCCGGCCCCACCCAGGTGAACGCGCCGACGACCACGTCGTCGGCGAGCTTGGCCGAGGGATCGACGACGGCCGCGGGGTGTACGCGCGGCGCGGTCATCGGATCAGCCCTTCTTGTTGAAGCGCTTCACCACCTCATCCGTGACGTCGAGCGCCTCGCGGCTGTAGACCACGCCGGGCGTGTTCCGCTCGAGGATCAGCGTGTAGCCCTGCTCCTTGCCGAGGTCGCGCACGATGTCGAGCAGCTTCTGGCGCAGCGGGCCGACGATGCGCTCGTAGTCGACCTTGAGCTGGCCGGAGAGCTCGGCGTCCTTGGCGCGCAGATCGCTCTGGAGTTCGGCGAGGTCGAGCTGCTTCTGCCGCAGCGCGTCCTCGGAGATCGCGAAGCGCTGGTTCTGGATCTGCTCCGCGAGCGCCTTGCCCTTGTCGATGATCGGCTTGATCTGGGCCTCGGCCGCCTTCGTCTTGCGCTTGATCTCCTCGGCCGCCTTCTTGCCCTGGTCCGTGGCGTTGATCGCCTGCTCGAGATCCACGACGCCGATCTTGATGGCGTCCTGCGCCTGGGCGACGCCCGTCCAGGCCAGCAGGGCGAGTCCGATGAAAATCGTTCGAAGCATCGATGCGCGCATCGTTTCCTCCGCCGCGGGGCGCCCCCCGCGCGCGTGCATGAAAGAGTGGAACTAGAGGGCGGAACCGCCGACCGAGAACTCGAAGCTGAACACGTCCTCGACGTCGAGACGATCGAGCGGGAACCCGATGAAGGCCTGCAGCGGGCCGAACGGCGAGAACCACAGCGCTCCGACGCCGGTACCCATGCGCCACTCGAGCACGTCGAAGAGGATGTCCTCCTCGTCGAACGCGTTGCCGGTGTCGAAGAAGAGGATGCCGACGAGGCCGAGCGCTTCCGAGATCGGGAAGCGGTACTCGGCGGAGAGCGAGATGAACTGCGAGCCGCCGATCACGTCCGTGTCGTCGAGGTCCTCGAAGTCGTCGATGTCGCGGTCTTCGAGGCTGTTGCAGTCCCGGCTCGAGCTCTGCGTGTTGACGGAAACCGGGATGCCGTTGGAGAAGGTCGGAGAGTCCCCGACGCACTCCGGCTGCAGCGTCTGCGGATTCGTCGCGACGCCGACCGGCGAGTAGCGGCCCGCCTTGTCGGCCGTGAATGCGAACGAGGTGTCGTAGAGGACGGCGCGGCGCGGGCCGACCGTGCGCGCCTTGAAACCGCGCAGCTGATAGGCGCCGATGCCGCCCATGAAGTAGCGCTCGGTGAGCGGCAGCGTGAAGTCCTCGTCGATCTGGTCGAGCGTGCAGTTCTCGTCGTTGAGGCAGCCCTGCGACCCGCCGATGTCGAAGTCCTCGATGTCGTTGAACGGGAACGCGTAGCCGGTGCGCGCCGAGAGCACGACCGAGGAGCGCTCGCGCAGCGGGATCGGCAGCCATTCCGGAATGCCGTGGTACCAGGCGCCGCGCGCCTCGAAGCGCAGGAACTGCGCGAAGCCGCCGAGGCCCGCGCCGTCGCTGCTGAGTCCGTACTCGTAGCCTGCCGTCGGCAGCACGCGGTCGTTGCGCGTGTCGGCGCGGAACGAGACGCCGAGCAGGCTCGTGATGGTCGCGTCCTGGAAGAACTCGCGGAACACGAGGCTCGACGCGGTGATGTCGTCGTCGGCGTCGATCTCGCGGTCCGCGAAGCTGTAACGGACGAAGCCGCGGTAGCGGTTCGCCTCGTCGAAGGAGCGGCCGATCGAGACGTCGGCGCCGAGCGTCGTCTCCTCGAAGTCCTCGTACTGCAGGTTCGTACGGAAGGCGCTCGCCGCGAGGCTGAACTCGGAGTCGAAGAGACGCCGGTTCGAGAAGGTGGCGTAGAAGCGGTCGCGACGGCCGCCGATGTCGGCGGCGAGGCGCAAGCCGTAGCCGCGGCCGAACAGGTTGTTCTGCGACACGCTGCCGGACAGCACGAAGCTGTCCTGCGACGAATAGCCGGCGCCGAACGAGAGCGAGCCGGTCGGCTTCTCGACCACGTTCACGCCGAGGTCGATCTGGTCGGGCTCTTCCGTCCGCTCGGGCTCGACGTTCACCTCTTCGAAGAAGCCGAGCGAATCGAGGCGGGCCTTCGAGGCGTAGACGGAACGCGCGGAGTAGAGCTGGCCCTCGACGAGCTGCACTTCGCGACGGATCACGCGATCGACGGTGCGGGTGTTGCCGGCGATGTCCACCTGGCGCACGAACTGGAGCGGCCCGCGCTTGACGTCGAAGGTGACGTCCACGCTCTTGTCGACTTCGTTGGTGCGGGTCAGCGGATCCACCTGCGCCTGCGCGAAGCCGCGGTCCGAGTAGCGGCGCGTGACGCGGTCGGTGTCCTGCGTGAGGTGGGTGCGGTTGAACCACTCGTCCTTCGAGAGCGCCAGCGTCTCGCGCACCTCTTCGGGTTCGATGTTCGGGTCGCCCGCGAAGTCGAGCTTGCCGACCTTGAAGCGATCGCCCTCGAGGATCGGCACGGTCACCGTGATGCCGTCGCCTTCGGCGTCGACCTGCGGCTCGCCGATGTCGGCGCGCAGCCAGCCCTTGTCGCCGTACTTCTTCTCGACGCCCTGCAGATCCTGCATGAAGACCGGCTCCGCGTACGTGCCGGACTTGTCGAGGTACTTGGTGACCCAGGACCACCAGCGCCACGGCTTGGTGCGCATGCCGCGCCGCAGCTCCTTGTCGGTCAGGTTCTCGTTGCCCTCGAACTCGATCGCGCGCAGCTTGAGTTTCTTGCCCTCGTTGACCTCGAAGTTGACCGCGACGGCGTCGTTCGGGAGCGACTTGATGTCGTACTCGACCGACGCCTGGTAGTAGCCCTCGGCGCGGTACATGGCCTCGATGCGGTCGCGGTTCTCGTAGAGCAGCGGCAGGTCGAGCGTGGCGCCCGTGGTCAGCGTGAGCTGGTCGCGGATGCGGTCGGAGTCGAGCGCGTCGTTGCCGGCGATCGTGACCTGGCGCACGACCGGGTTCTCGACGATGTCGAAGGTCAGCACGCGGCCGCCCGGCGCGGGCTCGGAGCGCACGATCACGTCCTTGAAGAAGCCGAGCGCGTGGATCTGGCGCACGTCGTCCGCGATCTGCGAGGGAACGTACGGATCGCCCGGGCGCGTCGAGATGCGCGCGCGGATGGCGTCGGCCTCGATGCGCTTGTTGCCGCCGATGCGGATCTCGACGACGCGATCGCCGCTGCGGACTCCGCGCGCGGCCTGGGCCGCCACCGGGAGTTCGTCCGCCGAGGTCAGGCGGAACACCACGGCGACGCCTTCGGCGGTGCGCTCGGTGCTGGCGGTCGCGCCCGCGACGCCCCGGACCCGCCGCAGGCGTTCGAGATCGTCTTCGAGCGCCGCGCCGTCGTACGGCCCGCCGGGCTGGGTGCGGAGCTGACCGCGCAGGCGCGGCTCGTCGATCACCGCGCCGCCTTCGAAACGCACTTCGGTGACGCGGCCCGTCGGCGCG
Source organism: Myxococcota bacterium (assembly GCA_025453505.1). Classification (GTDB taxonomy): domain Bacteria; phylum Myxococcota_A; class UBA9160; order UBA9160; family PR03; genus PR03. Next base: position 7,352 of record JALOQG010000031.1, read on the forward strand.
GAGTCGCCCGCGACGATGCCGATCACGCGCTGCGAGAGCTCGCCTACCCGCTCGAGCAGCTCGGCGTCGCCGTTGGCGGTGAAGACCATGGTGCGCGTCGGCACGCGCTCTCCGGCGGGTGCGACGCGGACGTCGAGGCTGTACGAGCCCGCGAGCTCGGTCACGCTGCCCTGCACCACCCACTCGGCGCCGACCTCGCGCGCGAGCTTGCGCAGCACGTCGTCGGTGCGCTCGCCCGCGACGTGCGCGATCAGCGCTTCGCGCACGACCACGGCGTCCACCACGGTGACCTTGCCGCTGGCCTCGAGCTGGCGGGTCAACTCGTCCGCGATCGACGTCTCGAGATGCGCGAGCGGCCGCGAGCTGTTGACCTGGAACGGCAGCACCGCGACCAGCACCCGGATCGGGTCGCTCGTCTGGGCCTGTGCCGGGACCGCAGCCGCGGCGATCGCGCCCAGCCACGCGAGCCAACACAGCGCGATGACGCGACGGGCGCGCAGACGGGACCACCGGGGCGCGCTGCTGCGACGGAGTTGGGCGCTCAAACGCTTCCTCCAATCTCTCGGAAGATTCGGAAGGGAGGGACGGCTCGGTCCGCGGGGAGGAATCGGCGGCGGATAGTAGGCGGGGCGATTTCCCTCGGCAAGCCCGAAGTGCGGGGAAATCAGCAAGCTACGCGCGGAGTTACCGTTGATTTTCAGGTCGTGGCGGGGAGCAGCACGCCGTCGCGGAGGATCAGCACGCGACCCATGCGCGCGGCCAGCCGCTCGCTGTGGGTCACGACGACCAGCGCGGTGCCGCGCGTGCGATTCATCGCCAGCAGCAGCTCGCCGATGCGATCGCCCGTCGCGGGATCGAGATTGCCGGTCGGCTCGTCCGCGAGCACGAGCGTCGGCTGCAGGACGAGCGCACGCGCGAGCGCCACGCGCTGCCGCTCGCCGCCGGAGAGCTTGCCGACGCGGTGATCGAGCCGTTCGCCGAGTTCGACCTCGCGCAGCATCTCGGCCGCGCTCGCGCGCATGACGTCGAAGCCGAGCCCGCGCAGCAGGCCCGGCATCATGACGTTCTCGAGCGCCGAGAACTCGGGCAGCAGGTGATGGAACTGGAAGACGAAGCCGAGCGACGCGTTGCGGAACGCGGCGCGTTCGTCGCCGTCCTTCGCGAACAGGTCCTCGCCGCGGAAGAGCACGCTGCCCGCGCTCGGCGCGTCGAGCCCGCCGAGCACGTGCAGCAGCGTCGACTTGCCGATCCCCGACTGTCCGACGATCGCGAGGCTCTCGCCGGGTTGGATCTCGAGATCGACGCCACGCAGCACCTCGATGGTGCGCTCGCCGCTCTGGAAGCGCTTCCACAGACCCTTGACCTCGACGAGCGGCACCTGGCCGGCGCCCGCGCTCCCGGCGACGCCGCCGTCACTCATATCGGAGCGCCTCCACCGGATCGAGGCGAGCGCCTTGCCGGGAAGGAATCCACGTACCGCCGAGCGCGAGCGCCATCGCGATCGCGACGACCGCGGCGATCTGCACGGCGTCGAGCTGCGCGGGCAGCTCCGAGACGCCCTGGTAGACGTTCGCCGGCAGCGCGTCGATGCCGAACACGTCCTCGACGCGATGCTGGATCCAGTCGAGGCGCGTCGTCACGGCGATGCCCGAGAGCACGCCGAGCACGGTGCCGACGAGACCGATCAGCGCGCCCTCGATCGCGAAGATGCGCTCGATCGCCGCGTCGCGCGCGCCCATCGCCTTCAAGATCGCGATGTCGCTGGCCTTCTCCATGATCATCATGATCAGCGTGACCACGATCGCGAACGCGGCCACCACCATGATCATGGTGAGCAGCACGAACATCATCACGCGTTCGGTCTTGAGCGCCTGGAAGAAGGCCGGGAAGAACTCCTTCCAGTCGCGCGTGTAGAACGGGAAGCCGAGCGCGATCTGCGCGCCCTCGGCGATGCGCGCGGAGCGGTAGTAGTCGCTGGTGCGCACCTCGATGCCGTCCACGACGTCGCCGCTGCGCTTGAACTCCTGCGCGGCCTCGACGCTCGTGTAGGTGATCACTTCTTCGCCCTGGAACGCGCTCGAGCGGAACACGCCCGCGACGCGGAAGCGCATCAGGCGCGGCGAGGCGCCGAGCGGCGTCGGCGGCCCGCCGAAGGGCGAGATCAGCAGCAGCTCGTCGCCGACGCGGAGGCCCAGCGCGTTCGCGAGATCGTCGCCGACCACGACGCCGGGGTCGTCCGCGTCGTCGCGCGGCTCGTCGAGCGATTCCGGCGGCGTCGCGGTACCGCGCGCGACCGCCTCGAGCGAGCCTTCGATCAGGTCCTCGCGCAGCTGCGTGACGTCGCCGACGCGCGCCGGATCGATGCCCTGCAGGCGCACGCCGACGATCTCGCCGTCGCGTCCGCGCACCATGCCCTCGGCCTGCACGAACGGCGAACCCGCGACGACGCCCGGCGTCTCGAGCACGCGTTCCAGCACCTGCTCGTAGTCGCCGAAAGCGCCGAGCCCGCTCTGCACGGTGAAGTGCGCGCGGTTGCCGATGATCTCTTCGCGCCAGGTGCGCTCGAAACCGTTCATCACCGAGAGCACCGTGATGATCAGCCACACGCCCGCCGCGACGCCGGCGATGCAGATGCCGGTGATCACCGAGATGAAGGTCTGGCGGCGCTTCGCCACGAGATAGCGCGCCGCGATGAACCACTCGGCGCTACCGCGCAAGTCGAGGAAGCCCGCCAGCGCGAGCGGCGCGAGTCCGAGCGCGACCCCCCCGGCGACGAGGCCGAGCAGCGCCGCGCCGGCCGCCGACACCGCGCTGCGCGCCTCGAGATCGAGCCAGGCGAGCGGCGGGAGCGGGATCACGAGCACGATGCCGAGCGCGACGACGCCGAGCGCGAGCCGTCCGAGCGTGGGCCCGGTCGCGATGCGCAGCGATAGCGCGACGAAACCGACCGCGAGCCCGACCAGCAGGAGTCCCGCGCCGGCCGCGAGCGGCAGCGCGCGCGCGAGCGCGTCGCCTTGCTCGAGCACGCCGGGCACCTCCGTCTGCAGCGCGACGAACGCCACGCCGAGCGCGACGAGGAGAGCCGCGATCGCGACCGAGCGCACCCGCCGCGCCTGGCGCGCGAAGCGCTCGAGCACCACGACCGCCGCGCCGACGAACATCGCCGCGAGCGCGAAGAGACCGAGTGCGAGCGCCACGATGAACGCGAGCGCCAACGTGCCGCCCGCCGCTCCCGCCCATTCCCATGCGCGCGCCGCGAGCTCGTCCATCCTGCTACGCGCCTTCCGGTCGCATGTACGGGAAGAGCAGCACCTCGCGGATGTGCTGCGCGTCGGTCAGCACGATCACGAGACGATCGATGCCGAGGCCGAGGCCGCCGGTCGGCGGCATGCCGTGCTCGAGCGCGAGCAGGAACTCCTCGTCGAGCGGGTGCGCATCCTGGTCGCCGGCCGCCGCCGCGAGCCGCTGCTCGTCGAAGCGCGCGCGCTGATCGGCGGGGTCGTTGAGCTCGCTGAACGCGTTCGCCAGCTCCATGCCCGCCACGAAGAGCTCGAAACGCTCGACGAGGCGCGGATCCTCGGTCGATCGCTTGGCCAGCGGCGAGAGTTCGACGGGGTGGTTCGTGACGAAGGTCGGCTGCACGAGCGTCGGCTCGACGTGGTCGCTGAAGAGCTGATCGACGAGCTGGCCCCAGGTCGGCGCCTCGCCGGGATCGAGCCCTTTTTCGAGCACGCGGGCGCGCAGCGTCGCGAAGTCGGGCGCGGCGAGCACGTCGACGCCGGTCTTCTCGAGCAGCGCGTCGCGGATCGACACGCGCGGCCAGACGCCGCCGAACTCGATCTCCTGCTCGCGGAACACCAGCCGCGTTCCGCCCATCACGCCGGCGACTACGTGCTGCACCATGGCCTGCACCAGCTCCATCATGTCCTCGTAGTCGGCGTAGGCCTGGTAGCACTCCATCATCGTGAACTCGGGGTTGTGCTTGCGCGACACGCCCTCGTTGCGGAAGTCGCGGCCGATCTCGTAGACGCGATCCAGGCCGCCGATCACGAGACGCTTCAAGTACAGCTCGTCGGAGACGCGCAGGTACACGGTCTGGTCGTAGGCCTCGAAACGCGACGTGAAGGGACGCGCCGCGGCGCCGCCGTAGAGCGGCTGGAGCACGGGCGTCTCGACCTCCAGGAAATCGCGACCGTCGAGAAAGGATCGCATCGCCGTCACGGTGCGCGAACGCACCAGCGCGATGCGCCGCGCCTCCTCGTTGACCAGCAGATCCAGATAACGCTGGCGGTAGCGCGCCTCGACGTCCACGAGGCCGTGCCACTTCTCGGGCAGCGGGTGCAGGCACTTCGCGATCACGCGGACCGACGTCGCGCCGACGGTCAGCTCGCCGGTACGCGTGCGCCACACGACGCCCTCGGAGCGCACGAAGTCGCCGACGTCGACGAGCCCGAGCGTCGCGAGCGTCTCGGGGTCGAGTTCCGGCTTGCGGAAGCTGAGCTGCAGCGTCGCGCCGTTTTCGCGCAGCGTGAAGAACACCAGTTTTCCGAACGAGCGGATCGCCATCACGCGACCCGCGACCGCGACGCGTTCCGGCGTCGCCTCGAGCGCCGCCGCGTCGAGCGCGTCCCAGCGCTCGCGCACCCCGGCCAGCGGCATCACGGCTCCGATGCTCGCGGGATACGGATCGGCTCCGGTCGCCCGCAGCGCCGCGAGCCGCTCCGCGCGCGCACGCCTCTCTGCTTCGCTCACGCCTTCTCCCCTGTGTGCGACGCCTTCTGCATCAGGTACGCCCGCATGAAGCGGTCGAGATCGCCGTCCAGCACCGCCTGCGCGTTGCCGATCTCGACGTCGGTGCGGTGATCCTTCACGCGCTGCGACGGATGCAAGGTGTAGGAGCGGATCTGCGAGCCGAAGCCGATCTCCTTCTTCTCGCCCGCCAGCGCCGCCATCTTCTGCTCCTGCTCGACGCGCGCGCGTTCCCACAATCGCGCGCGCAGCACCTTCATCGCCGCCGAGCGGTTCTTCAGCTGCGAGCGCTCGTTCTGGCACTGCACGACGATGCCGCTCGGTATGTGCGTGATGCGCACCGCCGAGTCGGTCTTGTTGACGTGCTGCCCGCCCTTGCCCCCGGCGCGGTAGGTGTCGATGCGCAGATCCTTCTCGTCGATGTCCACCACGATCGAATCGTCGAGATCCGGCAGCACCGAGACCGCCGCGAAGGCGGTCTGGCGGCGGTGATTGGCGTCGAAGGGCGAGATCCGCACCAGGCGATGCACGCCCTCTTCCGTCTTCAGGTGACCGTAGGCGTTCTCGCCGGAGATCAGCAGCGTGGTGCTGCGGACGCCCGCTTCGTCGCCGTCCTGGCGATCGAGTTCTTCCGCCTTCATGCCGTGCGCTTCGCTCCAGCGCAGGTACATGCGGATCAGCATCTCGGCCCAGTCGCAGGCGTCGGTGCCGCCGGCGCCCGCGTTGATCGAGAGGATCGCGTCGCCGCGGTCGTGCTCGCCGCCGAGCAGCAGCCGCAGCTCGGCGGCGTCGAGCTCGGCCTCGATTGCGTCGAGGCGATCGGAGACTTCCGCGCGCGTCGCCGCGTCGTCTTCTTCCTGCGCCAGCTCGAGCAGCACGCCGGCGTCTTCGAGCTGTGCGGCCGCCGCGTCGAAGATGCCGAGCTGGCGCTCGACGTTGCCCTTCTCGCGCAGGATGCGTTCGGCGCGCTCGCGATCGTCCCACAGATCGGGCGCGGCGCTGTCCGCCTCGAGCTGGTTCAGACGTGCGCGCAGGCCGGCGACGTCAAAGACGCCCCCGGAGCTCGTCGACGCGGGCGCGCTGCAGGCGCAGCCGTTCGACCAGCTCGGCCGGAAGGATGGAGGCACCGCGCGACTCTTCACTCATGTCGAAGCGCTCCGCGACGTCGCCATGCGACGAACAGCAAACCGGCCATCGCGATCCAGCACGCCGTCGGCAACCAGTCGCCGTGACGCGCGTAGAAGGATCCGCCCACCGGTACGGGCCGGCGCGGCACGTCCGCCACGAGCAGCGTCTGCTCGAAGAGCGGCGTCTGCATGCGGACCCGCCCGCGGTCGTCGATCACGGCCGAGATCCCGGTGTTGGCGGCGCGCGCCGTCCAGACGCGGTTCTCCGCCGAGCGCAGCGCCGTCATGACGAGGAACTGATGGGGCGCCCCGGTACGCCCGTACCAGGCGTCGTTGGTGATGGCGAGGAGCATCTCGGCTCCGGCGGCTCCGGCGGGGGAGAGGAATCGACGCACGGCGTCGGGAAAGAGCAGTTCATAGCAGATCGGCACGCCGGCGAGCAGCGCGGTTCCGTCTGCGAGCGGCACGGCAACGGCCCGCGGCGCGCGACCGGCCGACACGTCCGTGTTCGCCGCACCGCGCGCGATCGCCTCGACGAAGGTTCCGAGCAGCGCTCGGAACGGCACGTATTCGCCGAACGGCACGAGCACGGTCTTGTCGTAG
>JALOQG010000323.1 GCA_025453505.1 Myxococcota bacterium
CCTGGGCGCGCGGCGCGGCCCCCACGCCGCACGGGTTGATCCGCGTCTCGATCGATGCGGAGCGCATCGAGATCGAGAGCCCGGTGCCGTTCGAACTCGACGCCGGCGATCTGGCCGGCGCGTTCGAACGCGGCACTCACAGCCTCTCGCGCCTGCGCCGCTGAAGCGCAACGCCGCCCCGCCAAACGGGGTGCGAGGCGCAACTCCGTCGAGCGTCGCTGCTATCCGACCGACTCCCGCTCCGCCTCGGCCTCCGCCACGAGTCGCGCCTCGATCTCCGCGGGCGGCAAGGCGGGCGAGATCAAGAAGCCCTGGATCTCGTCGCAGCCGAACTGCTGCAGCAGTGCGCGCTGCGCTTCGGTCTCGACGCCTTCCGCGACGATCCGCAGCCGCAGTGCGCGCGCCATCGTCACGATCGACGCGGCGAGCGCGGCGTCGTCGGGCCGCTCGACGATGTCGCGCACGAACGAGCGATCGACCTTCAGCGCGTCCACCGGTAGCCGGCGGAGATACGCGAGCGACGAGTAGCCGGTGCCGAAGTCGTCGATCGAGATCGACACGCCCTCGGCGCGCAGCGTCTCGAGCGCCGCGACGACGCGCGGCTCGTCCTGCATCAGCACGCTCTCGGTGATCTCGAGTTCGAGCGCCCGCGGCTCGATGCCGGCGTCGCGCAGCGCGGCGTGCACCTGCTCGACGAGCCGGCCGCTGCGCAGCTGGTGCGCGGAGAGGTTCACCGAGACCGGCGGCACCGCGACGCCGCGCGCGCGGAAGGCCGCGATCTCGAGACACACGGCGCGCAGCACCCACTCGCCGAGCGGCACGATCAGGCCGGTCTCCTCGGCGATCGGGATGAAGTCGCCGGGCAGCACCAGCCCGAACTCGGGATCGCGCCAGCGCAGCAGCGCCTCGAGCCCGCAGGTGCGGCCCGTCGCGAGCGACAGCTTCGGCTGGTAGTGCACCTCGAACTCGCCCTGCTCGAGCGCGCGGCGCAGCTTGCCCTCGAGGATCAGGCGCCGCAGCGCGACCGCGTTCATCGACGCCGCGTAGAACTGGTAGTTGTTCCGGCCCTGCTCCTTGGCGTGGTACATCGCCGTGTCGGCGTTGCGCAGCAGCAGCTCGACGTCGTCGCCGTCGTCGGGCCACGCCGTGATCCCGATGCTGCCGCTGATCACGACCTCGTGGCCGGAGAGATGAAAGGGCCGCGCCAGCGCCTCGAGCACGCGCCGCGCGATCTTGGCGAGGTCCTGCGCGTCCTGCACCGCGGTCACGAGGATCGTGAACTCGTCGCCGCCGAGGCGCGAGATGGCGCTCGGCATCTCGTCGCGCGCCACCGCGTCGCTCTCGCGCAGCGACAGCACCAGCCGGTCGGCGACGCCCTGCAACAGCGCGTCCCCGACGCTGTGTCCGAGCGTGTCGTTGATGCGCTTGAAGTGATCGAGGTCGAGGAAGAGCACGCCGCTGCGCCACGCGTTGCGGCGCGCCTGCGCGACCGCCATCCCGAGCCGCTCCTTGAAGAGCCGGCGGTTGCCGAGGCCGGTCAGGCTGTCGTGGTACGCGAGGTAGCGGATCTGCTCTTCGGCGCGCTTGCGCTCGGTGACGTCCTGCACGGTGCCTTCGATCGCGATCGCGCGGCCGTCTTCCCCGAGCACCAGGCGTCCCTGCGAGTGCAGGATGCGTTCGGTCCCGTCCGGCAGCATGACGCGGTGATCGGCGTGCAGCGCCTGCTCGCCGTTCAAGCAGCGCTGGACGGCTTCGCGCAAGCCCTCGCGATCGTCCTCGTGGACGCGATCGAGCAGACGCGAGACCGACACGGCGCCGCGCAGGCCCATGCCGTAGATGTCGAGCAGCTCCTCGGACACGTGCAGCTCCCAGCCGGGCAGCTCGAGCTGGAAGCTGCCCATGCGCGCGAGACGCTGTGCGTTCGCGAGGCGCTCGCGGCTCTGGTGCAGCTCCGCGACGTTCGCCGAGGCCCGCAGCAGGTAGCGGACGCGATGCGCGAGGATCAGCCATGGAATCGGCTTGGTGAGGAAGTCCGTCGCACCCGCTTCGTAGGCGCGGCGGATCGAGTCGACGTCCTCGCGCCCCGTCATCATCACCACCGGCAGCGTCGCGCCGCCCGGCATGCGGCGGATCTCCTCGCACACGCCGAAGCCGTCGAGTCCGGGCATCTCGACGTCGAGCAGCACGAGATCCGGCACACGGGTGCGCAACAGCGCGATCGCTGCGTCGCCATCGTTCGCCTCGACGACGTCGATGCCGCCGGGCTCGAGCGTCTCGGCGACGAGCACGCGCATGGTGGGATCGTCGTCCACCACGACGACCAGCGGCTTCTTCGCGAGCGCCGCACTCACGGCGTCCGCTCCGCGTCGGTCCACGGCGCGAGTGCGGCGTGCACCCGCTCGTACTCGACGAAGGCCGCCTCGACGAGTACGGCGGCCGGCTCGAGCGCGCCGTCGCGCCCGTGCTGCTCGATCTCGCGCGCGAGCGCGGAGAGCCGCTGCGCGCCGAGGTGCGCGGCGCTCGACTTGAGCCCGTGCGCGGCGGCCTGCAATCCGTCCGCATCGCCGGCCGCGGACGCCTTGGCGAGCCGGTCGAGCAGCAGCGGCGTGTTGCCGAGGAAGCTTCCCACCGCGCGCGCCACGATGCGCGCGCCGCGCGACGGATTGACCGCGCGCAACTCGTCGAGTGCGCGCGCGTCGATCGCGTCGCTGGGCGCCGGCTCCGCGCGCGCGCAGAGCGGCGGCGGCGCGAATTCGGTCGGCGCTCCGTAGCCGGCGTCCGACGGCAGCCAGTGTCGCATCGTCAGGAGCAGCTGGACGCTCGTGAAGGGCTTGCCGAGATAGTCGTCCATGCCCGCATCGAGACAGTCGCGGCGATCGCTCTCCATCGCGTTCGCGGTCAGGGCGATCACGGGCGTGTGCACACCGGTCTCGCGTTCGCGCGCGCGCAGCCGGCGCGTCGCCTCGAGGCCGTCCATGCGCGGCATCTGGCAGTCCATGAGCACCGCATCGAAGCGCTCGCGCTCGAGCGCTTCGAGCGCGGCGACGCCGTCCTCGGCGAGCGCGACGTCGAGGCCCAGCGCCGCGAGCATTTCCTGCGCGACGTCCTGGTTGACCGGGTTGTCCTCGACGAGCAGCACGCGGCCGCGCAGGCTGGTGACGGGCACGGGAGCGGACGGTGCGCTGCGCCGTACCGCGCGGCGCGGCCGCCCGAGCGATTCGGCGATCGCGTTGTAGAGCTCCGACTGGCGCACGGGCTTGGTCAGCGCCGTGGCGATCCCGGCGGAGTGCAACTCGGCTGTGTCGGCGAGGATGCCGAGCGACGTGAGCAGCAACAGCTTCGGCGCCGGGCTCGCGTCGGTCGCGCCTTCGCGCAGCGCGCGCGCCAGCGCGAGGCCGTCCATCCCGGGCATCTGCATGTCGAGGATCGCGAGGTCGAACGGTCGGCCGGCGTCGGTCGCTTCGCGCACGGCGCGCAGCGCGGACGGCCCGTCGGGCGCGCTCGCGGCGCGCATCTGCCACGACACCGCGCGCTGCTCGAGGATCTCGCGATTGGTCTCGTTGTCGTCCACGACCAGCACGCGCAGGCCCGCGAGCCCGAGGCCCGTGTCGTGCGACGTCTCGAAGCGCTCCGACGCGTGCTCGAGCGGCAGCGCGAAACAGAACCGCGAGCCGACGCCCGGCGCGCTCTCGACGCCGATGTCGCCGCCCATCAGCGCGACGAGCTGCTTCGAGATCGCGAGGCCGAGGCCGGTGCCGCCGAAGCGGCGCGTGGTGGACGCGTCGGCCTGCGAGAACGGCTCGAAGAGCCGGGCCTGCGCGGCAAGTTCGATGCCGATGCCGGTGTCGCGCACCTCGAAACGGACGAGCGTCATGCCGTCGGCGCCACCGGCGCGCGTCACGCTGACCACGACCTCGCCCGTGTCGGTGAACTTGATCGCGTTGCCGACCAGGTTGGTCAACACCTGGCGCAGACGGCCCGGATCGCAGCGCAGCGCACTGGGCACGTCGTCGGCGATGTGGCAGGCGAGTTCGATGCCCTTGCGGTGCGCGCGCTCGGCCAGCAGCTCGGTC
>JALOQG010000324.1 GCA_025453505.1 Myxococcota bacterium
CGTGACCGGATTCGTCTTGTTCCGGGTGTATGACGTGTGGAAGCCGGGGCCCGTGCGCTGGCTCGAAGAGAACCTGCCCGGAGGCATCGGAGTGGTGATGGACGACGTACTGGCCGGCGTGTTCGGAGCGCTGACGCTCGCGGCGCTCGTGTGGCTGGTGCCCATGGTGGTGGGGAAGTGAAGGCAGAAATCCTGACGATCGGCGACGAGCTGCTGCGCGGCGAGATCACCGACTCGAACAAGTCGTTCCTCTCGCAGCGCTTGCTGACGCTCGACATCGAGACGCGCTGGCACGTGACCTGCGCGGACGATCGCGACGACATGACCGAGACCTTCCGGCGCGCGGCCGCGCGCAGCGACGTCGTGCTCGTCTCGGGCGGCCTCGGCCCGACGCGCGACGACCTCACCATGGAAGTGCTCGCCGCGACCTTCGGCCGCAAGCTCGTGCTGCATCAACCGTCGCTCGACGCGCTGCGCGCCTTCTTCGCGCGCTTCGGCCGCGAGATGGCCGCGATCAATGAGAAGCAGGCCTGGTTCCCGGACGGCGCCGAGGTGCTCGACAACCCGATCGGCACCGCGCCGGGCGCCATGCTCGAAGTGCAACGTGGAGAAGGGAAGGGCAGCGCGTTCTTCTTCTGCATGCCCGGCGTGCCGCGCGAGCTCTACAAGATGATGGACGAGCAGGTGCTGCCGCGGATCGCCTCGCGGCTGCGCGTCACGAGCTGGGCGCGCGCGACGCTGCTGCGCACCTTCGGTCTCGGCGAGTCGAACCTCGACGAGCTGCTGCGCGACATCGGGCTGCCCGAGGGCGTCGAGCTCGGCTTCCGCACCCAGTTCCCGGACAACCACGTGCGCCCGGTCGCGCGCGCGGCGAGCGAGGCCGAGGCGCAGGCGAAGCTGGAGCGCTCCTGCGCGCTGATCCGCGAACGGCTCGGACTGCTCGTCTACGCCGAAGGCGAGGAGACGCTCGAAGCGGTGACGGGCCGCATCCTGATCGAGCACGGCGCGACGCTCGCCGTCGCCGAATCGTGTACTGGCGGGATGATCGGCGAGCTGCTGACGGCCGTTCCAGGCTCGTCGGCGTACTTCAAGGGCGGCGTCGTCGCGTACTGGAACGACGCCAAGGCGGCGCTGCTCGACGTGCCCGAGTCGGTGCTCGCCGAGCACGGCGCCGTCTCGGAGCCGACCGCGCGCGCGATGGCGGAAGGCGCGCGCGCCCGCTTCGGCACCACGCTCGCGGTCGCTACGACCGGCATCGCCGGCCCGACGGGCGGCTCGGCGGACAAGCCGGTGGGCCTCGTCTACGTCGCGCTCGCGACGCAAGCCGGCTCGGACGTGCGCGAGCTGCGTCTCGCCTTCGACCGCGAGCGCAACCGGCGCCTCACCGCGCAGATCGCGATCGACTGGGTGCGGCGTCATCTGCTCGGCGCGCCGCTCGATCTGCCGCGGCTCGGAAGGATGGAGGCGAAGAAGTGATTTGGCGGATCTACTTCGCACGTTCTTTGCCGTCGAGATCAGTGATGGCGCGCGCCGCCAAGCGGCCGACGTCTCTGGTCGGCTCGCCGCTGGACCCGGCGGCGACGCCGTTCGCTGGGTGCGACCGGAGGCATTTCACGTGACGCTGCGCTTCCTCGGCCAGACGCCGCGCGATCGGATCGCGCCGCTCGTCGCCGCCGCGCGCGAGGCAACCCGTGCGATCGCGCCGTTCACAGCACGGCTCGGCGCGCTCGGCGGTTTCCCGGAGCGCCGGCCGCGCGTCGTCACGCTCGACGTCCTGCCCGCGGCGCCGCTCGCCGCGCTCGCGCAGGCGCTCGAAGCGGCTGCGGTCGATGCCGGCTTCGAGCCCGTCACGAGCGCGTACCACCCGCACGTGACGCTCGGCCGCGTCAAACACCGCGCCGGTCGCGCGCCGATCCTGCACGCGGAAGACGGCCCGGCCGACTCCACACCCTTCGACGTCGCGTCGTACGCGCTCTTCCAGAGCGTGCTCGCGCCCGGCGGATCGCAGTACACGCCGCTCGAGCGAATTCCGCTCGTGGCGGCGTTCTGATTCACCCCGAATCGAGGAGAGACACATGGCCAGCAACAACGAGAGCAAGAAGCCGGCTTCGCCGGTGCGCGAGAGCGAGCGGCGCAAGGCGATCGACCTCGCCGTGACCACGATCGAGAAGCAGTTCGGCAAGGGATCGATCCTCACGATGACGGAGGAGGCGATCGACCGCGAGATCGACTGCGTGCCGTCGGGCTCGCCGAGCCTCGACATCGCGCTCGGCATCGGCGGCTATCCGAGAGGAAGGGTGGTCGAGATCTACGGGCCGGAGTCGAGCGGCAAGACGACGCTCGCGCTGCACGCGGTCGCCGAGATCCAGAAGCAGGGCAGCGTGGCGGCGTTCATCGACGCCGAGCACGCGCTCGACGTCGGCTACGCGCGCAAGCTCGGCGTGAAGGTCGAGGAGCTGCTGGTCTCGCAGCCGGACACCGGCGAGCAGGCGCTCGAGATCGCCGACGTGCTGCTGCGCTCGGGCGCGGTGGACCTGATCGTCGTGGACTCGGTCGCGGCGCTGGTGCCGAAGGCCGAGATCGAGGGCGAGATGGGCGATTCGCACGTCGGCCTGCAGGCGCGGCTGATGAGCCAGGCGCTGCGCAAGCTGACGGGCACCGTCTCGAAGTCGAACGCGACGGTGATCTTCATCAACCAGATCCGCATGAAGATCGGCGTGATGTTCGGCAACCCGGAGACCACGACCGGTGGCAACGCGCTCAAGTTCTACTCGTCGGTGCGGCTCGACGTGCGCCGCATCGCAGCGATCAAGGAGCGCGAGGAGGTGGTCGGCAACCGCACGCGCGTCAAGGTCGTGAAGAACAAGTGCGCGCCGCCGTTCCGCCAGGCCGAGTTCGACATCCTCTACAACGAGGGCGTGTCGGTGGAGGGCGATCTGCTCGATCTCGCCTCCGAGGCCGGCATCGTCGAGAAGGCCGGCTCCTGGTACTCCTACTCGGGCGAGCGCATCGGCCAGGGCCGCGAATCGGCGCGCACGTTCCTCAAGGAGAACCCGGACGTCGTCGCGCGCATCGCGGAGGCGGTGTACGCGGCGAAGGGCGTGAAGCGGAAGATTCCGGTCGCGGGTCCGGCGGCGAAGCCGGTCGCGGCGGAGCCCGCCGAAGCCTGATCGACGCGGCAGTGCCGGCGGGCTCGTGCGAACGGCGCGAGCCCGCCGGACTCGTCTCTACGTCGCGGCCTGCCGGAAGAGCCGCTCCGTCGCTTCGTCGGTGGGGAAGAAGCTCTCGATGCGCAGCTCGTCGGCCGTCACGTCCTGGGCGGTGCCGAAGGTCGCGATCACCGTGAAGAGCGACACGCGCAGGCCGTCCTTGTGCATCTCGAGCGGCAGCACCGGCACCAGCGCCGTCTCCTCTGCGGCCCACAGCGTCTGCGCGTCCTGGTGCGGACCGAGTTCGTCGAGCACGGCCTTCATCTCCTGACCTCCGAGCGCGTCGGCTTCGCGCCGCGCGCGATGCCAGAGCAGCGGCGCGATCGCCTGCCAGTTCGCGACGAGCGGCCGGATCCCGTTCGGATGGAAGAAGAGGCGCATCAGGTTGCGCTCGCCGCCGCCGACGCGGGCCCACACGTCCTCGCCGATCATCGACGCCAGGAGTTCGAACGGCCGGTTCGCGAGGCGGATGTTCCACGCGCGGTCGATCGCGATCGCCGGGAACGGCTCGTGATTCGCGAGCATCAGACGCACCGCGTTCATCACCTGACCCATCTGCGGATCGTCGAGCGGGCGCGCGCGGAAGATCGGGGCGAAGCCCGCCGCGACGAGCCAGTCGTTGCGTTCGCGCAAGGGCACCTCGAGGGTTTCGCCGAGCTGCAGGATCATGCGCCGGCTCGGTTTCGCGCGTCCCAGCTCCAGGAAGCTCAGGTGACGCTGCGAGACGCCGGATTCGAGCGCGAGCTCGAGCTGCGAGAGGCGCCGCTTGTGACGCCACGCCTTCAGCAGGCGAGGGAACGGCGAGGCGTTTGCGCTGCGCGGCTCGGCGGTGGACAGCGACACGTGCCTCTCCTTGCGTTCGG
>JALOQG010000032.1 GCA_025453505.1 Myxococcota bacterium
TGTTCGCGATCACCGGCTTCTACCATCGCTACTTCTCGCACCGCGCCTTCAAGACCTCGCGCGTCGGCCAGTTCGCGTTCGGCCTGCTGGGCGCCTCGGCGGTGCAGCGCGGGCCGATCTGGTGGGCCGCGCACCATCGCCACCACCACGCGCACTCGGACCAGCCGGACGACGTGCACTCGCCGTCGCAGCGCGGCTTCCTGTGGAGCCACATGGGCTGGTTCCTGTCGCGGCGGCATTTCGCGCCGCCGCTGGAGCGCGTCCGCGACCTGCAGCGCTTCCCCGAGCTGCGCCTGCTGGACCGCTTCGACATCCTGGTGCCCGTCGCGCTCGCGGTGGGGCTGTTCCTGCTCGGCTGGGCGCTGGAGTCGCGCGCGCCGGCGCTGGGCACGGACCGCTGGCAGCTGCTGGTCTGGGGCTTCTTCGTCTCGACGGTGGCCTGCTACCACGCCACCTACACGATCAACTCGCTGTCGCACGGCTTCGGCCGCCGCCGCTACGAGACGCGCGACGACAGCCGCAACAACTTCTGGCTCGCGCTGCTGACGCTCGGCGAGGGCTGGCACAACAACCACCACTACTACATGGCGAGCTGCCGCCAGGGCTTCCGCTGGTGGGAGATCGACATCACCTATTACGTGCTGCGCGGCCTCGCCAAGGCCGGCCTCGTGTGGGACGTGCGCGAACCGCCCACGTGGATGAAGGAGACCAGCCTCTCGCAGCCGCCGCAGGCGAGGCGCGAGGCGGCCTAGCTAGCTGGCCACACGGCGCGCGGGCGACGGCGCCGCGCGCGCCGTGTCGAGCGTCCGGCGCAGCAGCATGCGGCACACGAGTGCACCGCCCACGGCGGCGGCCAGGTGCTTGAGCGTGTGCCCGCTGACGACGTGCCCCATCTCGTAGAGGGGCGCGTCCAGAACTTCGGCGATCTTGGCGACGACGTAGGCGCCGAAGACCGCGTACACGTCGCCGCCGCGCGTGTAGCGCGACGGCAGCCACAGCGCGATCAGCAGCAGGATCACGACCGCGTACGCCTGCAGCACTCCGTACGGCACGACGTTGCCAATGCCGGCGCGTTCGGTCGCGCGCCAGTAGACGACCGACGCGAACCCGATGGCCAGCATCGGCGCGAGCAGCGTCGGGCCCGCGCGCGGATCGATGCGATCGCCGACCTGCGCGGTGACCAGCGCCATGAACGCGATCGTCATCGGCAGCCGATCCCAGAAGAGCCGCTCGTTGTCCGGCGCGAGGTGATACCAGGCCGAGCCGAGCGCGGTCAGCAGCACGCCCGCGAAGAAAACGGCGTACGGCGCGCGCTCGTACGCGTACTCGAAACACGTTGCCGGCCGCAGCGCGATCCACAGCCCGGCCAGGCCGGCGAGCAGGAACCCCGCGTTGGACGCGACGTCGAGCGCGTTCGCGATGCCCAACAGCGCCCTGTGATCGGCGAAGTCGTGATAGTCCTGCGGCTGTGGCGTGGCGGGGACCAGGAACGCCGCTGCGAAGCTGACCGCAGTGATCGCGGCGATGCCCGCGGTCCGCTTCGTCAGGAAGCGGGCTCCGCCGGCGGGTTGCGGCGCGCCTCGTCCGCGACGCGGCCGAGGTACTCCGGCAGCTCCATGCCCGCCATCTTGGCGATCTCCTGCAGCGGCGGCAGGCTCGTCACCAGGCTGGACAGGAAGTTCGCCGTGGACGAGCCGTTGCCGTTCGCTCCGCCCGAGTCCCAGACGGTGATCTTGTCGATCCGCAGCTTGCTGATCGCCTCGACCTGCTTCGCGACGATCTCCTCGAGCTTCTCGATCATCAGCAGCGTCGCGGCCGACTGCGCGTCGCCGGCACTGCGCACCAGCGACTCGTAGCCGGCGGCCTTGCTCTCGAGCACCTGCCGGATGCCGCGCGCCTCGGCTTCGTACTTCATGAGGATGGCGTCGGCTTCGCCCTTGGCCTGGCGCCGGATGCGCTCCGCTTCGGCCTCGGCGGCGATCTCGACCTTGCGGCGGTCGATCTCCTGGCGCACGACCTCGGCGGCAGTGAGCCGCTCGGTCTCGGCCAGCGCCTGCGCCTTCTGGATCTCCGCTTGCGCGGCGAGCCGCGCGACTTCGCCGCGCTGCTCGGCTTCCGCCGCGCGCTCGGCCAACGTCGCATTCGATTGGGCGATGTCGGCGCGCGACGTGTTCTCGCCCTTGATCGCCTCGGCTTCCTGCTGCTGCACGAAGACGCGCTGGTCGGCCTCGGCCGCCTTCTTGCCCTTCTCCGACTGCGCGACGTTCTCGGCGACGCGGATCGTCTTCTCGCGATTCGCCGCCGCCTCGCCGATCGCGGCCGTCGCCTCCTGCTGCTGCACGAACACGCGCTGGTCGGCCTCGGCGGCCTTCTTGCCCTTCTCGGACTGGGCGACGTTCTCCGCCACGCGGATCGTGCGTTCGCGCACGGCCTCCGCCTGTCCGACGTCGCCGATCTTCTCCTGCTCGGCCACGTCCACCTTGGCGCGGTTGATCGCCTCCGACGCCGCCTTCTTGCCGATGCTGTCGATGTAGGTCGACTCGTCGGTGATGTCCGTGATGTTCACGTTGATCAGGTAGAGGCCGATCTTGTTGAGCTCGGGCTCGACGTTGGCGCGGATCGCGGTCAGGAAGCTCTCACGGTCCTGGTTGATCTGTTCGATCGTCAGCGACGCGATCGTGAGCCGGAGCTGACCGAAGATGATCTCCTTGGCCATCTCCTCGATGTCCGCCTGCTGCAGCCGCAGCAGGCGCTCGGCGGCGTTGTTCATGATCGACGGGTTCGTCGAGACGCCGACCGTGAAGGTGCTCGGCACGTTGACGCGGATGTTCTGCAGCGAGAGCGCGCCCTGGAGCGGGATCGCGATCGTCATCGGCGTCAGCTCGAGGAACGCGAAGTCCTGGATCAGCGGCCAGATCAGCGCGCCGCCGCCGTGGATGCAGCGCGACGACTGCCCTTCGCCGACCTTGCCGTAGACGACGAGGATCTGGTCGGACGGGCAGCGCTTGTAGCGCGAGGCCAGGAACATCGCGGTCGTGAACACCAGGAACACGAACGCGAGCGCCGCGAGCGCCCAGAGCCCCGAACCCAACAGCAGATCGAACATGTCTCTCCCCTCGTCTCTCGGTACGGAGTGCCAGGACGTGTCTCAGAGCGGCTCGACGATCAGCGCGCCGCCGCGCACCGCGACGACGCGCACGCGCCGGCCCGTCGCGATCTCGCTCTCGGACTCGGCCTGCGCGTCGAAGACACCGAGGCGCCCCTGCACGGTGACCTGCACCTGGCCGCCGGACGGCGGCCGCACGGTGAGATACACGACGCCCTCTTCGCCGATCGCGTGGACGAGATCGACGTTGCCGCTCGACTCGAGCCCGCGCATCAGCCGGAACACGCGTCCGATCATCCACATCGAGCCGAAGCCCGCGGCGAGCGCGACGGGCAGCGCGACGAGCCCAGGCACGGGGCTCTGCCGCACCAGCGCGAGTCCGACCAGCCCGAACATCGTCAGGAACGCGGAGACGCCCTGGATCGAGAGCAGCTGCGTGCCGAGATCCGCGTCGCCGTGACCATCCACCGAGGCGTGCATCGGGTGGTCGTCGCCGACGCCGAAGAGCATCAGGACGGTACGCAGCGCGAGCATCGCGCCGCCCACGATCGCGCAGACCAGGAAGATCGTGTCGAGCATTGCCCTCGCCCCGGCGTGGAAGCCGGGCGGATCATACGCGCCGCGGGCGTCGCGCGTCCACGGATTCCGCTGCGACGTCAACGTGACGGCGCGATCTCGATCGTCGCCCGTTCGCGCAGCAGCGCGAGTTCCCGGGTGAGCCGCTCCTCGTGCTCGCGCTCGAGCCAGGCCTGTCGCACCGGTTCGTACACGGCTTCGAGTGGCGGCTGCACGTCGGGGTCGCGTGCGAGCAGCCGCACGACCCAGAGGCCGTCGAACGCACGCACGGGTTCGCTGGTCTCGCCGGGCAGCAGCGCGAGCAGCGCCTGCACCACGACGTCGCCGACGCGGTCGCGCAGCGCGTCGGGCGAGATCCGCCCCGGCGGCAGCGGCGGCTCGATCGGCGCGCCGAGCTCCGCGCCGATCACGTCCAGCGACTCGCCGATGCGCGCGCGGCGCACCACTTCGGCGGCGCGCGCGTCGGCTTCCGGCGCGTCCTTCGGTACGCGCGCCATCTCGACCAGCACGTCGCCGGGACGCGTCCAGCGCGAAGCGTTCTCGCGGTAGAACGTCTCGAGCGCGGCGCGATCGGGCTCGCGCGCGTCGTCGCTCGTGATCCCATCCACCACCGCCGACACGATCGCGCGTCGCGCCGACGGCTCGCGCCGCTCGATGCCGAGCGCGAGGCCGCGCTGCAGGAGCAGCTCCTCGTCGATCAGCCGGTCGAGGATGCGGCGCTCCTCGGCGGGGTCGAGTTCGAGGCGGCCGCGCTCGCGCGCGAGCACGGCGGCGAAACGCGCCAGCGCCTCGCGCTCGATCGACTGACCGTTGACGAGCGCGACCACGCCCGGCGCGAGCGCCGGGACCGTGGACTCGGGCGCGCGCACGAGGCTGGCGGCGGCGAGCGCGATGCCCGCCAGCGCGCCGATCGCGAGCCAGCCGAGCGCACGCCGCGACGTCGAACGGGACGCGTCGCTCATCGCGGCGCGATTCCGGCTTCGGCGCGGGCGGCGTCGCGGAAGGCGCGCATCTCGACCACGCGCCCCTCCTCGCGCGCCCGCTCGGCGGCGAATCCGACCAGATGACTCTCGAGCGCCGCGCGGCCCGACGCGCGCACGCCGCCCTGCCCGCCCTCGAAGAGCCCGACGAAATGATCGACGAGCCCGACGTCGCCGCCGAAATGCCCGAAGACGTCGCCCTCGACCGTGAAGCGCTCGGCGCCGAGCACGCCCGGGCGTTCGACCTCGATCGAGCCGCCGTCGAGCACGCCGCGCAGCTCGCCGCGCGAACCGGTCACGCGGATCGTGCGCTGCTCGCGCGCCGCGAGCCCCTGCAGGCCGAAGCTCGCCGTGACGCCGCCCTCGAACTCGATCGCCACGGTCTGGTGGTCGAGCACGTCGTTGTCGCAGTGGAAGACGCAACGCCCGTAGCGGCCGGTCTCGAGCGCGTGCATGCGCGCCGCGCGGCTCGGATCCGTCGACACGTCGGACCACGGCCAGCCGCGCGCGATGCGGTCGTCGGGCCCCGCGTAGAACGCGACCGCATCGTGCGGACAGCGCTCCTGCACGGGACAGCCGTCGCTGCAGCGCGGCGGTGCGCCGGCGGGAGCGCGTTCGGGCCGGTAGTGCGTGCGGGCGCCGAACGACGCGACGCGCAGCGCGGGCCGATCGACCAGCCACGCCATCAGATCGAGATCGTGACACGACTTGGCCAGCAGGATCGGCGCCGCGACGGCGCGGTTGCGGAACTTCCCGCGCACGTAGGAATGCGCCATGTGCCAGTGCGCGACGTGCTCCTTCATGTCGACGTGCACGATCTCTCCGATCGCACCGCCCGACACGATCTCGTGCACCTTCTCGTAGAAGCGCGAGTAGCGCAGCACGTGGCCGATCTGGAGCCGCAGGCCCGCCCGTTCGGCGGACTCGACGACCCGCACGCACTCGGCGGGCGTCGGTGCGATCGGCTTCTCGAGCAGCAGGTGGTAGCCGCGCTCGATCGCCGCGAGCGCGGGCTCGGTGTGCAGCGTGTCGCCGGTGGCGATGATCGCGACGTCCGCGCGCCTGGGTCCGTCGAGCACCTCGCTCCAGTCGCGATGGACGTGCTCGGGCGCGATCGCGTGCTCGGCGGCGAAGGCTTCGCGCGCGGCATCGTTCGGCTCGGCGACAGCGACGATCCGCAGCCGCTCCGGATGCGCGAGCGCCCAGCGGCCGTACACCCAGCGCCCGCGATTGCCCGCGCCGACCAGGACTGCGGTCAGGGTCACCGTGCCGATCCTCCGTGTCTCCGCCGTTATACTGCGCCGCCGTGGACGATCCCTCTCGCAGCGCCCCGCCCGCCGTTTCGCCCGCTTCCACCCTCGAGAAGATCGCGAAGGGTCTCGGCATCGGGTGCTACGGGCGTCACATCTTCCTGTGCGTGCACGGCAAATGCGCCCCGGCGGACGAAGCGAAGGAGTCGTGGCTCTTCCTGAAGCGGCGTCTGCGCGAACTCGGTCTCGAGCGCGCGGACGGCGGAGTCTACAGGACGCAGGCGTTCTGCCTGCGCGTGTGCACGCAGGGTCCGATCGCGGTCGTGTACCCCGACGGCGTCTGGTATCGACACTGCACGCCGGCCGCGCTCGAACGCATCCTGCAGGAGCACCTGATCGGCGGACGCCCGGTCGCGGAGCTGCGCTTCGCGAGCAACCCGCTGCCGAACCCGGACGCTCCGAGGCCCCCCGGCCTCGCGCCGGCGCGCGAGGAGGACGCGTGAAGCGCGCGCTGCTGCTCGGTCGCGCGCATCTCGCGTTCGGCGAGGTCGGCGAGCTGCGCGACACGAACCTCGGCGTCGCGATCTCGCGCGGCGGCGCCGCGAAACCCTACGCGCACACGGACCCGAACGAGGACGCGGTGCTGGCGGCCTCCGGCGCGCGCGGCTTCCTGGTCGCCGCCGCCGACGGCCACTGGGGACTGCGCGCGTCCGAAGCGGCGATCGAGCGACTGCACGACGCGTTCGTGTCGGACTGGGTGGACGGCCCCGTACGCTCGGCGGATCGCTGGTATCAGGCCGTGCTGCACGCGCTCGTCGCGCTCAACGACGCCGTGTTCGCCGCGCACGCGGAAGACGTGAAGCCGCGCACGACCTTCGCGGTCGCGCTCGCGCGGCCCGAAGAGGAGCTGCTCGTCGCGGCGTCGATCGGCGACTCGCACCTGTTCGTCGCGACGCCCGGCGCCGTGCGCGAGATCCTGCCGAAGCCGCGCAAGTTCAACGTGCTCGGCCAGGCGCGCTGGTCGGCGTCGAAGCTCGAACAGATCGCGCGCTTCGACGTGCATCCGCTCGCGGCCGTCGAGGCGCTGGTCGCGGCGACCGACGGCCTCTCCGAGGAAGGCATCGGCGTCGCCGATCCGGAAGCGGTGGTACGCACCGCGATCGACGCCGCGCGGCCGCTGCCGCTCGCGACGCGCGCCTGCACCGCGGCGCGCGCCGTCGTGGACGCGGCGCTCGCCGCGCACGTCGCGCAGCGGGCCGGCGACAACGTCGGCGCGGCCGTGGCCTGGAAGCCCTCAGAGGAGTGACGCGACGCGCTCCGCGATGGCGGGCGCAGCCGTGAGGCCGGGCGACTCGATCCCGATCAGGTTCACGAAGCCGGGCAACCCCGCCGCCGATTCCTCTTCGATCACGAAATCGCGGAACGGCTCGCCGGGCCCCTGGAGCTTCGGGCGGATGCCGGCCTGGTCGGGCGTGAGCCACGCGTCCTGCAGCGCGGGCAGATAGCGCCGCGCCGCCGCGGCGAAGGCGGCGGCCTTCGCGGGATCGACGGCGTAGTCGAGCCGATCGACGTAGGTCGCGTCCGGCCCGAAGCGCACGCGTCCGGCGAGATCGAGCGTGACGTGCACGCCGAGCCCGGCGGCGCCCGGCACCGGATAGACGAGCTGCTCGAAGCGCAGCGGCGCCGACGGCGCGAGCGCGAAGTAGTCGCCCTTGCACGGCCGCAGCCGCAGCCCGCGCGCGTCGACGTCGATGCCGGCGAGCGCCGCGATCCGGTCGCTCGCGAGTCCGGCCGCGTTGACGACGGCGGCGGCGTGGATCGACTCGTGCGCACCGCTCGCGCCGCGCGCGACGACGCGATAGCCGGGCGGCGTCTTCTCGATCGCGATCACTTCGCGCGCGAGCACGAGCGTCGCGCCGTGCCGCTCGGCGCCCGCGGCGAACGCGAGCGCGAGTGCGTGGGCGTCGACGATCCCCGTCGCCGGCGAGTCGAGCGCGGCGACGGCGCACACGGCCGGCGCGCGACGCCGTACGGCGTCGGCGTCGAGGATCGCGAGTCCGGGCGCACCGTTCTGCGTGCCGAGCGCGCGCAGCCGCTCGAGCGTCGCGACCTCCTCCGGGGCGACGGCGACCACCAGCTTGCCGAGCCGACGATGCGGAATGCCCTCGCGCGCACAGCGTGCGTAGAGCGCTTCGCGCCCCGCCACGCACAGGCGCGCCTTCCACGATCCGGCCGGGTAGTAGAGACCCGCGTGGACGACCTGGCTGTTGCGGCTGCTCGTCTCGCGCGCGAGGCCGGCGTGCCGCTCGACGACGACGACGGAGCGCCCGGCCCGTGCGAGCGCCTCCGCCACCGCGAGGCCGACGATCCCCGCGCCGACGACGAGCGCGTCGACGCCGTCGCTCAATGCAGGACCGGGAACCGCTCTCCGAACGCCTTCTCGTAGCGCGCGCGGATCCCGGCCGCGTCGATGCGCACCGACTGCGTGCCGCGCTCTTCGACCGCGAGCGATCCCATCAGCGAGCCGATGCGCGCGGCCGCCTCGAGCGGCAGCCCGAGCTCGAGCCCGTGCAGCAGCCCGGCGCGATACGCGTCGCCACAACCGGTGGGATCGACGACGCGTTCGGCCGCGGCGGGCGGCACTTCGATGCGGCGGCCGGCCTGCAGGATCGTCGAGCCCTTGGCGCCGCGCGTGACGATGATCGCACCCGCGCGCCGGGCGAGTTCGTCCTCGGCGATGCCGGTGCGCTCGAGCGTCACGGCCCATTCGTAGTCGTTCGCGACGAACACGTGCGCGCCTTCGAGGAAGGTCAGCAGTCCGTCGGGATCGAAGTTGATCAGCTGCTGGCCCGGGTCGATCACCGTCGGCACGCCCTTCTGCTTGAGCGCGGCCGCGTGCTTGCGCATCGCCGCGTTGTCGTCGGGTCCGACGATCGCGAGCGACACCTCGCCCGCGCGCTCCTCGACGCGCAGCTCGCTCGCGCGCTCCATCGCGCCCGGGTGGAACGCGACGATCTGGTTGTCGTCGAGATCGGTGGTGATGAAGCACTGCGCGGTGTGCGCGTCGTCGTGGATCTGGATCCCGTCGCGGCGGATGCCGTGCCGATCCAGCCACGCGGCGTAGGCGCCGAAGTCGCGGCCCGCAGAGGCCATGATCAGCGGATCCGCACCGAGCAGCTTCAGGCCGTACGCGATGTTGCCCGCGCAACCGCCGAAGAACTCGCGCATCTCGGGCACGTGAAAGCTCACGGACAGGATGTGCAGCTTGTCCGGCAGGATGTGGTTCTTGAAGCGATCGGGAAACACCATGATGCGGTCGATCGCGAGCGATCCGGTGACCAGGATGGACATGCAGCCTCCTCGTGCGGACGGCAAGATCGCCGCCGCGCCGGGGCGGGTCAACCGCACGCCGGAACGGTACGCTGCCGCACATGCGGATCTCCGATCTCTACGCGCGCAGCGAGAAGCCCGTGATCTCCTTCGAGTTCTTCCCGCCGAAGACGGACGCCGGCTACCGCTCGCTCTACCGCACGATCGCGGAGCTCAAGCACCTCGACCCGGGCTTCGTCTCGGTCACCTGGGGAGCCGGCGGCTCGACGCGCGCCAAGACCGTGGACCTCGTCGTGCAGATCCAGCGCGAGCTCGGGATCCCGGCGATGGCGCACATGACCTGCGTCGGCTCGCCGCGCGCGGAGCTGGCCGAGACGCTGGAACGGCTGGTGCGGGAGGGCCTGCACAACGTGCTCGCGCTGCGCGGCGATCCGCCCAAGGACGCCACGCACTTCGAGCCGGTGGCGGACGGCTTCGCACACGCGAGCGAATTGGTCGCGTTCGTCCGCTCGCGCTTCGACCTGTGCATCGGAGCCGCCTGCTATCCGGAGAAGCACCCCGACGCGCCGAGTGCGGAGGCCGACCTCGCGCGTCTCGTGGAGAAGGTCGCGGCCGGCACCGACTTCCTGATCACGAACCTCTTCTTCGACGCCGACGACTACTTCGCCTTCGTCGCGCGGGCGCGCGCCGCCGGCATCGGCGTGCCGATCGTGCCCGGCATCATGCCGGTGGTCAGCGCCGCCAACGTGCGCCGCATGGCGCAGCTCACCGGCGCGCGGATCCCGCACGCGCTCGAGGTCGAGCTCGCGCGCACCGGCGAAGACGACGACGCGACGCAGGAAGTCGGGATCGCCTGGGCCACCGACCAGTGTCGGCGCCTGCTCGCGGGCGGCGTGCCGGGCCTCCACTTCTACACGCTGAACCGCTCGCCGGCGGCGCGCCGCGTCTTCGAGAACCTGCTCGCTTGACGCGTCCGCTGCGCATCGCGGTCCTGCTCTCGGGCGAGGGCACCACCTTCGAGCGGCTCTGCGAGGCGATCGACGCGGGCGCGGTGCCCGGCGAGATCGTGCTCGTCGTCGCGTCGAAGCCGAAGGCGGGCGGGCTCGCGCGCGCGGCGCGCCGCGGCATCCCGGCCGTCGCGATCCCGCGCAAGGCGCATCCCGACGTGCGCGAATTCAACGACCGCATCCACGAGGCGCTCGCGAAGCACGACGCCGAGTTCGTGGCGTGCCTCGGCTTCCTCTCGCCCTTCGAGCTGCGCGAGCGCTTCGAGGGACGCGCCATCAACACGCATCCCGCGCTGATCCCCGCCTTCTGCGGCAAGGGCTTCTACGGCCATCGCGTACACGAAGCGGTGATCGAGGCGGGCGTCAAGGTGAGCGGCGCGACCGTGCACTTCTGCGACGACCGCTACGACACCGGCCCGATCATCCTCCAGCAGGCCGTCCCGGTGCTCGACGACGACACGCCCGACGCGCTGGCCGCGCGCGTGCAGGCGGTCGAGCGCGAGATGGTGCCGGAGGCCATCCGCCTCTTCGCCGAGGGACGGCTCAGGATCGAGGGACGGCGGGTCCGGATCGTCCGCTGACGCGGCGCTTCGCGTACAGCGCGAGCAGCGCGAGCGCACCGCTCGCGAGCGAGCCCGCCTCCGGCACGACGTAGTCCACGAGCACGCTGTCGGCGCCGACGACGACGCTCTCGGCGTGCATCGGCACGCCGCCGCCGGCGAAGAAGACGTCGATCGCGCCGGGCGTGATGACCGGGATCGCGAAGCCGCCGCCCGCGGAGGTCGTCGCGAACCAGTTGCCCGGCACCGGCGTCACGGTGACGCCCGGAATGCCTTCGCCGGCGTCGTAGCGGCCGTCGGCGTCGAGATCCTCCCACACGGTCCCGACGAGGAAGCGGTCGAAGTGATCGCCGACCGCGGTGTTCGCGTTCGCGTAGTCGGCGACGACGACGAGCGGACCGAGCTCGGTCGGATGTCCCTCGGTCGAGACGACCGCGATGCCCGCGTTGGTCATCCCCTGCGAAGCGAACGCGTCGGGTTCGCTCAGCACGCCGTTGCGGTGCACGCGGCCGGGGAACATGCCCGGCGGCACGGTCGGATCGAAGAACGGTCCCCAGTCGATGCTCCACGCCGCGTGCGCGACGAGCGGCGACGTCGCGAAGCCGAACGAGTTGCCGCGCAGACCGCTCGCGACGAAGAAGAAGCCCGCCGGTGCGACGCGATCGAGCTGACACGGCGGCTGCGGCGGGGCGCCGCACGCCGGGTCGTCGTCGTTCGTGCTCATCATCAGGTTCGCGTGGCCGAGCGCCGCGGCGTAGAGGCGGCGGTCGAAGGCGGCGGGCGGCTTCGGCGCGATCGCATCGAACTCGTCCTGCAGGACGTCGAGATCGACGACGTACAATTTCACGGCCGCCGCGACCAGGGGATCGTCGAGACCGGCGAGGAAGGCGCCCTCGACGGACGGGTCCTGGCGCGCGCGGTTCATCAGCCAGAGCAGCTCCTGCTCTGCGCCGCTCGGATGCGCGCCGTCCGCGCTCGCGTGGCACAGCCACTCGCTGGTGCCGCAGCCGGTCTGCGCGCGGGCGGGCGCGGCGGGAACGAAGGCGAGCGCGAGCAGCGGGAGCGACACGGACAGGCGTCGCAGGGCGCGCGGAAGCCGGCGGATCACGGGCGGCCTCGCTCCTCGATCAGCTCGATCTTGTAGCCGTCGGGATCCTCGACGAAGGCGATCACCGTCGTGCCGTGCTGCATCGGACCCGGCTCGCGCGTGATGCGAACGCCCTGCGCGCGCAGCCGATCGCAGACGCCGCGAATGTCGTGCGTGCCGATCGCCAGGTGGCCGAACGCGGTGCCGAGTTCGTAGTCGCCGCTGAACCCTTCCTGTGTCGGCCAGTTGTGCGTGAGTTCGAGCACCGCGGTCGCGGACTCGTCGCCGTAGCCGACGAAGGCCAGCGTGAAGGCGCCGCCCGGATAGTCGCGGCGGCGCAGCAGCTGCATGCCGAGCAGGTCGCAGTAGAAGTGCAGCGAACGATCGAGGTCGCGCACGCGCAGCATCGTGTGGAGCAGCCGCATCGCGGGCCAGTTTAACCGGAACGGCTGCCCGCCCGGCCCATCTTTCGGATTGACAGGCGGAGAACAAAAAGCGAAAGTCGGACCCATGGCGTCCCCCCCGCTGCACGCAAGAGAACCCGTACATCCGGCGTCCCACGCGGAGTTCTGCGGGGAGACTCGAAGCGGTTCCGCGCGGGTCGAAACCCTGTTGCACGAGTTGCACGCCGTCATGCCCGCGGATCTGGCCGAGCGGCTGCACACGGGCGCCGCGCCCGCCCGGACCGACGAGACACCGCGCTTCGCGACCGGCATCGCGTCGCTGGACGCGTTGCTGGGCGGTGGTCTTCCGCGCGGCCGGCTGTGCGAGATCACCGGCCCGCTCTCGTCGGGGCGCACGTCCCTCGCGATGGCGCTGCTCGCCGCCGTCACGCACGGCGGCGAACTCGCCGCCGTGGTCGATGCGGCCGATGCGTTCGATCCCGCTTCCGCCGCCGCTGCGGGCGTCGCGCTCGAACGCGTGTTGTGGGCGCGCGCGCCGAAGCCGCGCGACGCACTGCGCTGCGCCGAGCGGCTTCTCGACGCGCGCGGCTTCGGCATCGTGATGGTGGACGTGTGCGGCGTCGAGGCGCGCGCACACCGGACGGAGCGACACGCCACGTCGCTCTCGAATCCCTCGTCCTGGAAGCGCCTCTCGCACAGCGCGCACGCGAGCGGAACGGCGCTGTTGGTGTCGGCGCCGCATGCGCAGGTCGGCGCCTTTGCGGCGTTGACGCTCGAAGCCGTGGCCGTTCGCGCGCACTTCGCCGATCGCCCCGTCTGGATGGAAGGACTCGAAGCGCGCGTCGTGCCCGTGCGCAGCCGGATCGGCGCGCGCAGCGCCGCCGCCGACGTGCGCTGGAGCCTGCGAGCGGGATGAGCGATGCGGGACGGATCGCCGCCGGCGAAGACGCGCATCGCGTGCCTGCTGGTGCCCGCGCTGCCGATCGCCGCACGGCTCCGCGTCGAGCCGGATCTCGCAGGCCGCCCCGTTGCGATCGTCTCGGAGTCGGGCGCACGCGGCGTCGTGCTCTCGGTGTCGGATCCCGCGCGCCGCATCGGCATCCATCCCGGCGCCTCGCTCTCGCACGCGCGCGCCGTGTGCGGCGATCTCGTCGTGCGCACAGCGCAGCCCGCGCTCGAACGGGCCGCGCGCGCGGCGCTCCAGGACGTCGCGCTCTCCGCCTCGCCGCGCGTGGCGCTGCTCCCGCCCGGCACTGGCCACGCCGCGAGCGCTGCCGTCGTGCTCGACGCCGGCGGCCTCGGGCGCGTCTTCGCGAGCGAGACGGCGCTCGCGAGCGCGCTCGTCGCGCGTGCGCACGCGCAGGGATTGCCGGCGGTGGCGGCCGTCGCGGCGTCGCGTGCGCTCGCAGAGGTCGCCGCGCGCCACGCCGCCTGCGAGAGCGTCGGAACGACGCGCGTCGTCGCGGCCGGCGACGAGACGAAGTTCCTG
>JALOQG010000325.1 GCA_025453505.1 Myxococcota bacterium
CCCTGCGCGGTCGATCGCCGCGGGCCCGACTGGCTCGTCGAGCACGACAGCCACGGCCAACTCGTCTTCACGCTCGCCGAGCATTTCCGCTTCAGCGGCGATCGCGACTTCGCCGCGGCGCTGTGGCCCGCCGCGAAACGCGCGATCGCGCAGATCGAATCGCTGCGCGCGACGCGCCAGACGCCGGAGTTCGAGACGGCCGAGCTGCGCGCGCGCTTCGGCCTGCTGCCCGAGTCGGCGAGTCACGAGGGTTATCTCGCGCAGCCGGTGCACGCGTACTGGGACGATTTCTGGGCGCTGCGCGGGATCGCGGACGCGAGCGAACTCGCGCGCGCGCTCGGCGACGCGGGTGAAGCCGCGCGCCTCGCCGCGCTGCACACTGCGTTCGCGGCCGACGTCTACGCCTCGATCGCGACGACGATCGAACAGCGCTCCATTCCCTACGTACCCGGCTCGGTCGAATGGGCGGACTTCGATCCGACCGCGACCTCGACCGCGATCACGACCACCGACGCCGCCGATCGCCTGCCGCCCGCCGCGCTCGCGTGGACCTACGACGAGTACCTGAAGGGCCTGCGCAAGCGGAAGAGCGGCGAGACGGACTGGAACAACTACACCGCGTACGAGATCCGCAATCTCGGCGCGCTGGTGCGGCTCGGCCGCCGCGACGCCGCGCACGAGCTGCTCGACTTCTTCCTCGCCGACCGCCGCCCGCGCGCGTGGAACCAGTGGCCGGAGATCTCGTGGCGCGATCCGCGCAGTCCCGGCCATCTCGGCGACGTGCCGCACGCGTGGATCGGCGCCGAGTACGTGCTCGCCGTGCTCGGGCTCTTCGCGTACGAGCGGCCGGCCGACGGCGCGCTGGTGATCGCGCACGGCATCTCGAACGCATGGCTCGACGCCGGTGAAGTCGCGATCGCGAACCTTCCGACCTGGTGGGGGCCGCTCTCCTACAGCATGCGAAGACGCGGCGACGGCGAGATCGAAGTCACGCTCGGCGCCGGCCTGCGCACGCCGCCCGGCGGAATCGAGCTGCGCCCGCCGCTGCGACGCGCGCTGCGCGGCGTCGAGGCCGACGGCGAATCGATCGACGGCTTCGAGCCGCACAGCGTCCGCATTGCACGGTTGCCGCAGCGCGTAGTGCTGCGCTTCTAGTCCGGCGAGAGCACCGCCAGCGCGAGCTGCATCGCGCGCTGCATGTCGCCTTCGACCTGGATCTTGCCGGCCATGAAGGCGTCCTGCGGCTCGAGCCTGCCGGCGCGCAGCTCGCGGTAGGCGACGGTGTCCACGCGGATCGTCGTGTCGGCGGGGTTGCTCGGGTCGCCCTCGCCGAGCCGCGCGTAGAGCGCGAAGCCGCCCGCGCCGGTCAGCTCGAAGAGCAGCGTGCCGCCGACTTCGGCGATCTGATTGACGCGGAACTGCGTCAGCTTGATCGGCGCCGCCATGCCAGAGATGCCGCCCAGGAAGCCGAGCACGTTGTCGCCGGCCTCGCGCCAGAGCGGCTCGTAGTGCGAGCGATCGAGCGAGAGCGTGAGGAAGGGCGGATGCGCGGGCGCGTCGCTCGCCGTGCTGCGGCCTTCCGCCAGGTTCACGTAGAAGGTGCCGCCGCCGGCGCCCGTCACGACGAAGCGGAGCGTCGCCGCGACGGCGCGCATGCCGTCGAGCGTGCGCTGCGCGGCCGCGGTGGCCTGCTCCTGCTCGGCGAGCGCGCGATTCATCTGCGCGGGAAAACGCTCGCCAAAGAAGGTCTTCGGGTCGGGGGCCTCGCTCATCGGGATCATCGCCTCCGCTGGTATCGATTGACGTTGGCGACGTGCTCGCCGAACGAGCGCGCGAAGACGTGCGTGCCGTCTCCGCGCGCGACGAAGAACAGATAGTCGCTCTCGGCCGGCGTGACGACCGCCGCCAGCGACGCGGCGCCCGGATTCGCGATCGGCGACGGCGGCAGCCCGTCGATCCGGTAGGTGTTCCAGCGGTTCGTCTCGTCTTCGAGATGGGCGCGCGTCAGGTTGCCGTCGAAGTCTGGGATGCCGTAGATCGTGGTCGGATCGGATTCGAGGCGCATGCCGCGTCGCAGCCGGTTCCAGAACACGGACGCGACCAGCGGCCGCTCGGGCGCCGCCCCCGTCTCCTTTTCGACGATCGAGGCGAGCGTCACCGTCTCGCGCATGCCGAAGCCGCGCGCGCGCGCGCCGGCTTCGAGCGGCTGCCACTGCGCGAGGAAATGATCGACGAGGATCTTTGCGACCTGCCGCGCTTCGAGCCCGTGCGGCATGCGATAGGTCTCGGGAAAGAGATAGCCCTCGAGCGTCGGGCCCTCGACGCCGAACGCCGCGGGCGAGGCGGGATCGCGCACCAGCGCGAGGAACGCCTCCGGCTCGACGAGCTGCTGCTCCGCGAGCCGCGTCGCGATCTCGACCGCGGTGAGGCCCTCGGGCAGCACGACCTCGTAGGTGATGACGCGCCCCTCGACGAGCTGCTCGAGCACGCGCCGCGTATCCCACGCCGGCGACAGCGCGTACTCGCCCGCGCGCACCGCCGCATCGACCTCCTGCCAGCGCGCCAGCGCGACGATCGCGCGCGCGTCGCGCACGAGTCCGGCGGCTTCGAGATCGCGCGCGATCTTCCAGAGCGACGCACCTGCGCGTACGTCGAAGCGCCGCTCGACGCCGGCGGGATCGACCGGCGAGAGCGTGTGCGCGACCCACGCCGCCGCGCCGCCCGCGATCGTCAACACGAGCAGCAGTGCGGCGAGGACGAAGCGGCGCAGCGTCACGGCTTCGGCGCGTTCCGCAAGCGCTCGAGATAGGCCCCGAGCAGCAGCGTCGCCGCGACCTCGTCCACGACGCCCTTGCCGTGGCGCTCGATCGTGCGGCGGCCGGTCTCGCGCAGGCTGCGCTCGGCCGCGACGCTGGTCCAACGCTCGTCGAGCGTGTCCACCGGAATGCCGGCCTTCTCCGCCAGCGTCGCCGCGAACGCCCGCGCGGCTTCCGCCTGCGGCCCCGCGCGCCCGCTCATGTGCAGCGGCAACCCGACGACGGCGCGTCCGATGTCACGCTCTTCCACCAGTTTGCGCAGCGCCGCGAAATCCTGGCGCTCGCTCTTCCGCACCAGCACGCCGGCCGGAAACGCGATGCGCGCGTCCTCGTCGGACACCGCGAGGCCGATGCGTTTTTCGCCGAGATCGAGGCCGAGCACGCGCACGCGGGCCAAGCTAGCCCCGATCCGTCCTCTGTTCACTGCATGAGCAGCGGTCGAAGACGAGGTTGCTCACGAGGGGTAAGTGAGACCGGAACCGATGACTTTCTACTATCGGACTGACAGCACGAATTGCAGCCGTGTTTGCGATCTGCAGGGTCGCGCGTACGAGCACTGCTACGAGTTGGCATGTCAGCGCCCGATTCCCGAAGGCCGCAAGGCTTGGGTAACTGACGTGCCACGATCCGCTCGCAGCGTGGTCGCGGTCCGGGTCGTCCTGTCTGCGAGCTCTTCGTTCCCATTTGAAACGAAGCGAGCGCGGGCGGATGATCGGAACCGGTCCGGGGCCCAAATTACCTCAAACAGAGGTAATATAACCTCAATTTGAGGTAAGTCGGAGCGAGACCATGCTCGAAGGCATTCTCGGCAACGCGACGGCAGAGAAGGTGCTGCTCTATCTCGAGTATTTCGACGCCGGATATGCGCTCGGAATCGCGCGTACGTTCGACGACCTTCCCGTGAGCATGGTGCAGCGCCAGCTCGAACGGCTGGAGGCGGCCGGCGTCCTCGTCAGCCAGCTCCAGGGCCGCACGCGCGTCTTCAGCTGGAATCCTCGCTTCGCGTTCGAAGCCGAGCTTCGGGCGCTGCTTCGGAAGGCGATCAAGCTGCTGCCGGCGGACGAGCGCAACCGCTATTTCGGTGGCCGGCGCAGGCCAAGACGCAGCGGCAAGCCGCTGTGACCGAGGTGAGCGAAGACCTCGGCGTCGAGGAGCTGGCGGCGCTGGTGTGTTCGACGCTCGAGCGGCACGGCGTGCGCGTGGTGCTTTCTGGAGGCAGCGTCGTTTCGATCTATTCCGACAACGCC
>JALOQG010000326.1 GCA_025453505.1 Myxococcota bacterium
GCTGCTCTCCGAACGCACGCGCCAGCTCGGCTTCGTCACCGCGCCGCGCGGCGCGACGCTGGTCTTGCGCCACGTCTCGTTGGTGCGGCTCTCGACCTCGCGCGTACTCGCGGTGCTGGTCTCCGAAACGGGCACGGCGCTGCGGCGCGTGATCGAGGACGAGGAAAGCGGCGATCAGGCCGAGCTCGAACGACTCGCGGCCGCGCTCAACGAGCGGCTCGCCGGGCTCACGCTCGCGCAGATGCGCGACGCGCTCTCGCGCGAGGTCCACGCGCTGCGATCGCGCGCGCGCAGCGTGCTCGAGCGCGCGTTCCAGCTCGGCTGGCGCGCGCTCGCGGAGACGGGCGAGGACGAGGCCGGCGATCTCGTGATCGCGACGCGCCTCGCGCTGCTCGATCAGCCCGAGTTCCAGGATCCTTCGTGCGTGAAGCAGCTCTTCGGCGCGATCGAGGCGAAGGAGTCGCTGCTGCGCATCCTGCACAAGATGATCGAGGCGCGGAACGTGACGGTCGCCTTCGGCGAAGAGCTGGGCGAGCCCGAGCTGCGGCGTCTCGCGCTGGTCACGGCGCCCTACGGAAGTGCCGATGCACCGCTCGGCGTGCTCGGCGTGATCGGGCCGCGGCGCATGGACTACCCGCGCGTCGTGTCGCTCGTGAACTACCTCTCGACCCTCGTATCGGAGCGACTCCTGCCGTGAGCCGGAAGCCGAAGGACGAATCTGGAGAAGGTTGGGAGGGCTTCGCGGAAGAGGCCTCCGAGGCGAGCCTCGCTCCCAGCGCGGAACTCGAGGCCGCCATGCGCGAGGCCGAGGCGTCGCACGATGCCCGCGCCGCTGCACGGGCGTCCCGCGAATCGGGGGTCGGAGACCCCGTTCGCGAGCAGCTCGAGGCCCAGCTCGCCGAGGCGCAGCGCGAGGTCGCCGAGTTCAAGGACAAGCTGCTGCGGCTGGCCGCGGACTTCGAGAACGCCCGCCGCCGCTCGCTCAAGGACCGGGAGGAGACCTCCCTCTTCGGACACCAGAACCTGGTCAAGGACCTGCTGCCCTCGGTCGATAACCTGGGTCGTGCCATCGACCACGCCCGCCAGGGCGGGGAAGGGAGCCAGGAAGGGCTGCTCGAAGGAGTCGAACTCGTGCTGCGGGAGGTCCTCGCGACGCTCACGCGCCACGGTGTCGTCCCCGTCGAGGCCCAGGGCCAGCCTTTCGACCCCGCGCTGCACGAGGCGATGGCGCAGATCGAAGATGCTTCGGTGCCGGGCAACACCGTCGTGCAGGTGTTCCAGCCCGGTTATCAGCTCAGGGGACGACTGCTCAGACCGGCGCGGGTGGTGGTGTCGAAGCCGCCGGCCGGATCCGGGACGAAGACGGAAGACGGATCGGGCTGATCCGGGGATTCGCGAGGGCGCGCCCCGGCCAGGATGGACGGAGAAGGGGCGCGGTCCGAATGGGCAAGGTCATCGGGATCGATCTCGGGACCACGAATTCCTGCGTCGCTCTCATGGAGGGCGGCGCGCCCCAGATCATCGCCAATTCCGAGGGCGCGCGGACGACGCCGTCGATGGTCGCGTTCACCGACAACGGCGAGAAGCTGGTCGGACAGATCGCGAAGCGCCAGGCGGTCACGAATCCCGAGCGCACGGTGTCGGCGGCCAAGCGGCTGATCGGCCGCAAGCTCGAATCCTCCGAGGTGCAGCGCTTCTGCAGCGTCGCGCCGTTCGGCGTCGAGGCGGCCGACAACGGCGACGCCTGGGTCCGCGTGCAGGACCGGCTGATGCCGCCGCAGGAGATCTCCGCGCTGGTGCTCGCGAAGATGCGCGAGACCGCGTCGGACTACGTCGGCGAAGCCGTCACCGACGCCGTGATCACGGTGCCCGCGTACTTCAACGACGCGCAGCGCCAGGCCACCAAGGAAGCCGGCCGCATCGCGGGCCTCAACGTGTTGCGCATCATCAACGAGCCGACGGCCGCCGCGCTCGCCTACGGACTCGACAAGGGCGAGAGCCAGCGCATCGTGGTCTTCGACCTCGGCGGCGGCACCTTCGACGTCTCGATCCTCGAACTCGGCGACGGTGTCTTCGAGGTGCGCAGCACCAACGGCGACACGTATCTCGGCGGCGAGGACTTCGACGAGCGCATCGTCGCCTTCCTGATCAAGACCTTCGAAGAACAGACGGGCATCGACCTGTCGGCCGACAAGATGGCCCTGCAACGGCTCAAGGAAGCGAGCGAGCGCGCCAAGCACGAGCTCTCCTCGACGCCGAGCACCGAGATCAACCTCCCGTTCATCGGCGCCGACTCGGCCGGCCCGAAGCACCTGAATCTCACGCTCACGCGCGAGCGCCTCGAAGCGCTCGTGGCCGACCTGATCGAGCGTCTCGTCGAGCCGTGCCAGCAGGCCCTGCGCGACGCCAGCCTCTCGGCCGCCGAGATCGACCACGTCGTGCTCGTCGGCGGCATGACGCGCATGCCGCGCGTGCAGGAGAAGGTGCAGGAGATCTTCGGCAAGGCGCCGCACAAGGGCGTCAACCCGGACGAAGTCGTCGCCGCCGGCGCCGCGATCCAGGGCGGCGTGCTGAAGGGCGAAGTCGCCGACGTCCTGCTGCTCGACGTGACGCCGCTCTCGCTGGGCGTCGAGACGCAGGGCGGTGTCTTCACGCGCATGATCGACCGCAACACGACGATCCCGACGCGCAAGGGGCAGGTGTTCTCGACCACCGAGGACAACCAGAACGTGGTGCGCGTGCACGTCCTGCAGGGCGAGCGCGAGATGGCGGCCGACAACCAGACGCTCGGCCGCTTCGAACTGGTCGGCATCCCGCCCGCGCCGCGCGGCGTGCCGCAGATCGAGGTCACCTTCGACATCGACTCCGACGGCGTCGTCAACGTGTCGGCCAAGGACCTCGGCACCGGCAAGACGCACGCGATCCGCGTCACCGCGGGCAGCGGGCTCTCCGAGGAGCAGATCGAGAAGCTCTGCTCGGAAGCGGAGTCGCACAAGGACGAAGACCGCAGCCGGCGCGAACTCGCCGAGCTGCGCAACCGCGGCGACGGCCTCGTCTACTCGACCGAATCGACGCTCGCCGACTACAGCGAGCACATCGTCGGCGACGATCGCGTCGCCCTCGATCAGGCGCTCGCTCGCACCAGGCAGGCGCTCGCCGGCACCGATCTCTCCGAGATCGCGAGCGCCGTGGACGAGCTGACCGCGCTCTCGTACAAGATGACCGAGACGCTCTACTCGAGCCTCGGCGGCGGGACTTCGTAGCCGCCAGGCGCCGCACCCGGGCGCCGACCCGGAATGCTCAGCGCCAGATGCGTCGGAACGCGAAGCCACCGCCCTCGCGCGACTCGACCCGATGCACGTCCGGGTTCGTCAGCGACTCCCACTCCGCGTAGCCGAACCGTGCGTCGATCGATTGCAGCACCAGCGAGATCAGCTGTCCGTGCGCGACCACGACCGGGAGCCGGCTCTCCGCCCTGAGCGCCGTGCGGATCCCGGTCCACGCGCGCGCCAGCGTCTCCGCGGCCGAGTCGCCGCCCGGCGCGCGGGAGGACGCGTCCTCGAACGCGCGCGCGACGAAGCTGCGCCACTCGGCGATCGGCTCGGCCGAGAGGCGGTGCTCGACGAGATCGTCGCAAAGCTCGACGGGCAGCCCGGTGCGCCTCGCGAACGGCTCGATCGTGGAACGCGCGCGCAGGTACGGACTCGAGACGATGCGATCGACCGGGTGGGCCGCGAGGAACTCCGCCAACGCCTGCGCCTGCTGCAGGCCGCGCTCCGTCAGCGCCGCATCGGCGGCCTGTCCCGACGACTCGCAGTGCCGCACCAGCAGGAACCGCTGCGTCACGCGTCCGCCGCCAGCAGGCGCCGCTCGCGGAAGAAGAGGAAGAGCGGAAACGCGAACGCGAACGCGACGCCGAAACACAGCACCGGCACCGCCCACCAGTGCCGCATGCGCAGCCGCCGCGCCTCGGCGAACGACCACACCAGGAACGTCGCGAGCGCGACGAGCAGGTCGTTGCTGAGCGACGCCGCCGC
>JALOQG010000327.1 GCA_025453505.1 Myxococcota bacterium
CGCACGATCCCCTTGAACCAGCAGCAACCCGCGAAACGACGCGGCCTCCCGCGAGGTCGCGAACGAGTCGTTAGTGTCCCGCGACTGCGTCGCATCTGGTTCGGGTGGACATGTCGCTCTGCGTTCGGTCTCGCGTGCACGCTGCTCGCCGCGCCGGCGGCTGGATCGCCGTCATCGGCGTCGCCGCTCTGGTCGGTTGTGCGAGCGAGCCGCGCCTGCGACGGCCCGCGGCGCCGAAGCCCGACGCCGTGCGCGCGCAGATCGTGAAGCGGATGCCCGCGAACACGCCGGATCGCGAGGGGTGGGCGGTGGACATCTACGCCGCGTTCGCCGCGCTCGAGATCGAGCCGGACGTTCCGAACCTGTGTGCGGTGCTCGCGGTGACGGAACAGGAGTCGACGTTCCAGGCCGATCCGCCGGTACCGGATCTGCCGAAGATCGCGCGTGCGGAGATCGACCGCCGCGCCGCGCGACTCGGCGTGCCGCGCTTCGCGGTGAGCCTCGCGCTGAAGCTGCCGTCGCCCGACGGCCGCAGCTACGCGGAGCGCATCGGCGCGGTCCGCACCGAGCGCGAGTTGAGCGAGATCTTCGAGAGCTTCGTGGGCCGCGTGCCGCTGGGAGAGCGGCTCTTCGCGGGACTCAATCCCGTCCGCACGGGCGGTCCGATGCAGGTGAGCATCGCGTTCGCGGAACGGCAGGCGCAGCAAGGCTATCCGTATCCCGTCGAGGTCTCGATCCGTCGCGAAGTGTTCACGCGCCGCGGCGGCCTGTACTTCGGCATCGCGCACCTGCTCGACTACGAAGCTCCCTACGACGCGCATCTCTACCGCTTCGCGGACTTCAACGCGGGTCGCTGGGCGAGCCGCAACGCGGCGTTCCAACATGCCGTGAGCCGCGCGTCGGGCATCCCGCTGGTGCTCGACGGCGATCTGATCCGCCGCGGCCGCGACGCCGCCGCTGCGAACCCTGGCAGCACCGAACTCGCCGTACGCGCGCTCGGCGCACGCATCGACGCGAGCGACGCCGCGATCCGACGCGCGCTCGAGCAGGGCGACGGACCCGAGTTCGAACGCAGCGACGTCTACGAGCGCGTGTTCGCGCTGGCCGATCGGCTCGAGGGGCGGCCGCTGCCGCGCGCGCGGGTTCCCGACATCGAGCTGAAGGGACCGAAGATCGCGCGCAAGCTCACGACGCGATGGTTCGCCGAGCGCGTAGAGACGCGACATCGCCGCTGTGTGGCGCGCGTACCGGCGCCTGCCCCCGCCCGCCGCGGCAACTGAAACGCGCCGCCGTGCCTCCGCGCGAGGCGAGCGCTCAGATTGCGCGCAACTCCTCCGCGAAGAGTCCCGGCAGGCGCGCGACCACGTCGTCCCGCTGCGACGCAGCGAGCCGCTCGCTCGCCGCCACGCACCACGGATCGAGGTAGCGCTTCACGATCTCGCGGATCAGCACCGGCTCCTCGCGCTCGATCGCGAAGGCGATCGCCTCGCAAGCGGCGCCGAGATGATCCGGCGGCAGCGTGCGCTCGCCGAAGCGCAGGCCGAGATGCGCGATCACGCGCATCCAATCTTCACGCACCGCGCCGCCGTCGCGGCCGAGCGTCGCGTGCAGGAGCAGCGGAATCGGCGGCGTGGGCAGGCCCACCACGAAGGTGGCGAGAAACTCGCTCTCGCAGTCGCTGAAGCGGCCCGGCAGCGCGAGCGCCTGCCACGCTTCATCACGCCACGCCGCCGGGGCCAGCGGGCTCCAGACGCGCGCCCAGGCGACGAAGGGAAGTGCTGCGGCGAGAGCTTCACGCACGGTCGTGTCGCCTTCCCTTCCTCATGCGGCCCGAGCCGACTTCATGCGAGACCGAGCCAACCGGGCGAGACCGACTTGAGCCCGCCGCGCTCCTGCGCGGATCCGCGCCAGACGGCGGCGGCGACCCGGCCCGATGCGTCGAGCGTCGACCAGCCGATCAGCGTCAGCTCGAGCTGCCAGACGCCGCCCGCATGCTTCGCGTCGTAGCGCCAGCCGGCGGGTGCCTCGCTGCGCTTCATGGTTCCGAGCCCCTCCGCCTGCACCGCGATCAGCCGCTCGGTGTCCGCGCGCCAGAGCACGCCGTCGACGCCGAGTCCCGGGGCGCCCATCGTGACCCAGGGCGATGCTTCGGCGCGCGGTGAGAACAGCGCGGCGGCATCCGGGAACAGCGACGGATCCGCGCGCACGTCGCGAACGGGATCGGGGCACGGCCAGCGCAGCCGGATGCGCCAGATGCCCGGCGGCCGCGCGACTTCGATCTCGAGGCTCGGCGTCAGCGCCACGTTCCGGTCCGCATACGCCTTGGGGACATAGCCACCGGGCTGCATGCCGGTCGGTGCCGCGACGAGCTTCACCTCGTGCTTCACGAGGCGTCCTCCCGCACCACCGCGCCGGCGGGCGCGTCGAGCTTGAACATGTCGTTCCAGTCGTAGGCGATCAGCAGGTCCATCAGCTCGCTCGGCTCGCCGCGCTTGCGCTTCGCGCGTTCTGCCTCGAGCGTCGCGAGGGCCGCGCGAACCGGCGGGCCGAAGAGGCCCTCGAGCGTCTCGACGGGAATGCGAGGCGCGCCCGTCGGCCGGCCCTGCGCGTCGAGAGCCGGCGGCGAGAGCGGCGGCACGTAGAAGACGTTCGGCTCGAGCCCGTACTCGGGATGCAGCGGCAGCGCGACCTGCCACTGCGCGACCAGCTTGTGGATCGGCCCCGCGGCGTCGTCGAGATAGCCGACGAAGCGGAGGCGTCCCGGGCACTGTCGCGCGCAGGCCGGCGCCACGCCCTGCTCGATCCGCGGCAGACAGAACAGGCACTTGTTCGCGACCTGTCGCTCGGTGTCGAAGTAGACCTTCTTGTAGGGACACGCCTCGACGCAGAAGCGGTAGCCGTGGCAATCGTCCTGGTCGACGAGCACGATGCCGTCCTCGGATCGCTTGCTGATCGCGCCGCGCGGACAGGCGTCGAGACACGCGGGATGCGTGCAGTGATTGCAGATGCGCGGCAGGTAGAAGTAGTGGTTGTCCTGGGGATAGCGGCCGGCGCCGTGATCCTCGTCCCAGTTGGGTCCCCAGCTCGGATCGCCGTCGGGCTTCAGCCACTGGTCGCCCTTCCGCGAGTCCGAGTGGACGACCTGCTGATGATCGAAGCGCCAGACGCGGCCGTACCCCGACTCGAGGTCCGGTACCTCGCCACGCTTCACCTGCCCCGCGGCGTCGCGTCCGCCCGTCTCGTTCCAGCGGCGCGGATAGCCCTCGCCAGGCCAGGTCTCGACGTTGTTCCAATAGGCGTAGCCCGCGCCTTCGTCGCGATTCCAGAGTTTCTTGCAGGCGATCGTGCAGGTCTGACAACCGAGACACTTGTTCAGGTCCATCACCATCGCGACCTGCCGCTGCGGGCGCTCGAGCTGCATGCTGGAATCCTCCTCGCGACCTCGGGCCGCCTACACGTCGATCCCGGGACCCGGCGACGGCGCGATCGCGACGCGTGTGTCCTGCACGTGGGTCCCGGGCTCGAAGTGCCCGAAGAACCAGCCGAGATGCCCTTCGCCGCCGGCGAAGTGAAGCGGCTTCATCAGGCCCGGGATCAGCCACTTGTAGCTCTTGTGCCCGGGGAACTGATGCGGCTCCCAGGCGTGGAAGTAGTACGCGACGCGCGGGCGCACCATCGTCGAGTGCTTGGCGCGCATCAGGATCGCGCCGTAGTCGTTCGAGATGCGCGCCCAGCTGCCGTCGGCGATGCCGAGCTGCGCGGCCTCCTCGGGATTCAGGTAGACGACGGGCTCGCCCCGCTGGAGGCGCAGCAGCATCGGTGTGTCGCGCCACACGCTGTGGATGCTCCAACGCGCGTGGCAGGAGACGAACTGGAACGGATGGTCGCCGCCGGCCTTCGGGCTCTCCTTGTGGGTCGGCAGGCTCTCGCCCGCTTCGAGGAACCAGGGGTGATCGACGTAGCACTGCTGTCGCCCGGTCCCCGTCGGCCAGCGCCACTTCCGCTCGCTCA
>JALOQG010000328.1 GCA_025453505.1 Myxococcota bacterium
GACGACCATCGCCACCGCGCCGGTGCCGAGCGACGCGACCCACGGCGTGCGGAAGCGCGGGTGCACGGTGCCGAAGACGCGCGGCAAGAGGCCGTCGCGCGCCATGCTGTAGAAGATGCGCGGCTGGCCGAGCAGCATCACGAGGATCACCGACGAGAGACCCGCGACCGCGCCGATCTTCACGACCGGGCGCAGCCACGCGAGGCCGGGGCCGGCCGCGTCGATGCCGACCGCGATCGGATCGGGCACGTCGAGTTCGCGGAACGAGACGATGCCGGTCAGCACCAGTGCGACCGCGACGTAGAGCACCGTGCAGACCGCCAGCGAGGCGAGGATCCCGATCGGCATGTCGCGCTGCGGGTTCTTCACTTCCTGCGCCGCGGTCGAAACGGCGTCGAAGCCGATGTAGGCGAAGAAGATCACGCCCGCGCCGCGCAGCACGCCGCCCCAGCCGAAGCGGCCGTCGCCCTCGGCGGGCGGCACGAAGGGCTGCCAGTTGTCGGCGTTGACGTAGGCGGCGCCGAAGCCGATGAACGCGAGGATCACCGCCAGCTTGAGCACCACGATCACGTTGTTGAAGCGCGTCGACTCCTTGATGCCGACGACCAGCAGGATCGTGACGACGCCGACGATCAACATCGCCGGCACGTTCAGCACCGCGCCGGTGGTCGTCCAACCTTCCGTGAAGATGCGCCACACGTTCCAGCCGGCGTCGGTCGGCGCGACGTGATCGTAGGGCGCGGCCGCCCACTGGGGTGGGATCACGATCCCGAAGTCCTTCAGCAGCGACACCACGTAGCCGGACCAGCCGACGGCGACCGTCGCGGACGCGAACAGGTACTCGAGGATCAGGTCCCAGCCGATGATCCACGCGATGAACTCGCCGAGCGTCGCGTACGAGTAGGTGTAGGCGGAGCCGGCGATCGGGATCATCGCCGAGAACTCGGCGTAGCAGAGGCCCGCGAACGCGCAGGCGAGACCGGCCAGCAGGAACGAGTAGACGATGCCGGGGCCGGCGTACTGGGCCGCGGCGCGGCCGGTCAGGACGAAGATGCCCGCGCCGATGATCGCGCCGATGCCGAGCGCGGTCAGGTTGCCGGCGCCGAGCACGCGGTGCAGATCGCCCTGCGCGGCCTCGGTCTGGAGCGCCGCGATCTGCTTGCGTCGGAACAGGCTCATGGAACGCATCCCCCCGAGCGCGGACTCTTCCTTCGTGGATCGCCGATGGCAACCCTACGAGCCGGTGTCCTTGCGGCGCCGGGGCGGCGCGAGGTCGGTGATCGTGCCGTTCGCGACTTCCGCCGCGAGGCCGATCGTCTCCGAGAGCGTCGGATGCGGATGCACGGTGAGTGCCACGTCGTCGACGTCGGCGCCGAGTTCGATCGCGAGCGCGCACTCCGCGATCAGGTCGCCCGCGTGCGGACCGACGATGCCGGCGCCGAGCACGCGCTGCGTGTCCTTCGCGAAGACCAGCTTCGTCAGGCCCTCGGAGCGGCCCATGCCGAGCGCGCGGCCCGACGCGCTCCAGGGGAAGCGCGCGACCTCGACGTCGATCTTCTGCGCACGCGCTTCGGTCTCCGAGAGCCCGACCCACGCGACCTCCGGGTCGGTGTAGGCGACCGACGGGATCGCGCGCGCGTCGAACACCACCTTGCGATCGCACGCGGCCTCGGCCGCCGTCTTGCCCTCGTGCATCGCCTTGTGGGCGAGCAGCGGCGCGCGCGCGACGTCTCCGATCGCGAACACGTGCGGGAGGTTCGTCGCGAGGCGCGCGTCGACGGGGACGAAGCCGCGCTCGTCGACGCGCAGGCCGGCGGCGTCGGCGCCGATGCGGTCGCCGTTCGGGCGCCGCCCGACTGCGACGAGGGCGGCGTCGAAACGGTCCTGTGCCGGCGGCTTCTCGCCCTCGAAGGTCACGTGGAGGCCGTCACCACGCGCCGTGACGCCCACGACCTTCGTGCGCAGGTGGATGCCCGCGACGCGCGGCTCGAGCACGCGCTGCAGCGGCCGCACCAGATCCGCGTCGGGGCCCGGCATCAGGCGATCCTGCGCCTCGACGATCGTCACCGCCGCGCCGAGCGCCGCGTACACCGTCGCGAGTTCGAGCCCGATGATGCCGCCGCCGACGACGAGCAGGCGCGCCGGGATCTCGCCGAGCGCGAGCGCCGACGTCGAGTCGAGCACGCGCGGATCGTCGGGCCAGCCGGGCAGCGAGACGGCGCGCGATCCCGCCGCGACGATGGCGCGCTCGAAGTCGATCGCGACGGCGCCGTCGGCGGTCGCGACGCCGAGCCGCGTCGGCGCTTCGAAGCGGCCGGTGCCGGTCACGACCTGCACGCCGCGCGCCTTCGCGAGCTTCGCAAGCCCGCCCGTGAGCTGTGCCACGACGCCCTGCTTGTGCGCGCGCAGTTTCGCGAGGTCGATCTTCGGCGCGCCGAACTCGACGCCGGCCTCCGCGAGATGGCGCGCGCCGTTCAGCACGTCCGCCACGTGCAGCAGCGCCTTCGACGGGATGCAGCCGACGTTCAGGCACACGCCGCCGAGCACGGCGTAGCGCTCGACGAGTACGACCTGACGGCCGAGATCCGCCGCGCGGAATGCGGCGGTGTAGCCGCCCGGGCCGCCGCCCAGCACGACCAGTTCCGCCCGCAGGTCCGCCATCAGAGCAGGATCCGGCGCAGGTCCGCGAGCAGCGCGGCGAGGCGCGTCGTGAAGCGCGCGGCGTCGGCGCCGTCGATCACGCGGTGGTCGTACGAGAGCGAGAGCGGCAGGATGCGGCGCGGCACGAAGGCGCCGTCCTGGAACACCGGCTTCCACTCCATCTTCGAGACGCCGAGGATCGCGACCTCTGGGTGGTTCACGATCGGCGTGAACTTCGTGCCGCCGATGCCGCCGAGGCTCGAGATCGAGAAGGTGCCGCCCTGCAGCTGTTCGGGGCGCAAGCGCCGCGCGCGCGCCCGTTCGGAAAGCTCCTGCAGCTCCGCCGCGATCTCGAAGAGCGTCTTGCGGTCGGCATCGCGCACGACCGGCACGACGAGTCCGTGCTCGGTGTCGACGGCGACTCCGACGTGGTAGTAGCGCTTGACCACCAGGTTCTCGCCGGTGTGGTCGAGCGAGGCGTTGAAGTGCGGGAACTCGCGCAGCGCCTTGGCGATCGCGACGACGAGGAAGGGCAGGAAGGTCAGCTTGGTGCCGCGTGCCTCGGCCTCGGCGCGGTGCTGCTGGCGGAACTCTTCGAGGTCCGTGACGTCGGCGTCGTCGAACTGCGTGACGTGCGGGACGGTCACCCACGAGCGATGCAGGTTCGCCGCCGAGATCCGCCGCACGCGGTTGAGCGGCGTCGTCTCGGTCGGTCCCCACTTCGAGAAGTCCACTTCGACCGGCCCGGCGACGCGCACGCCCGCGATCGGAACCGACGCGGAGCCGCGCTGTGCGATCAACGCCTTCACGTAGCCCTGCACGTCCTCGG
This sequence comes from Myxococcota bacterium, assembly GCA_025453505.1. Classification (GTDB taxonomy): domain Bacteria; phylum Myxococcota_A; class UBA9160; order UBA9160; family PR03; genus PR03. The sequence goes on from JALOQG010000328.1 coordinate 3,470, forward strand.
CGAGGATGCGCTGCTTCGGGCCGCTCGGAGGCACGAGCGCGAGATCGACGCCGAGCTCGTGCGCGAGGCGGCGGACGGAGGGGCCGGCGTGGGCGGTGGGCGCGATGCCTTCGCTGGAATAGGGAGCGAGGTCGGAGTCGGTGGGGGACGCGGGCGAGCCGGCGTCGGCCTCGGACTCGGATGCCGGAGGTTGGTTGCCGGTCCGACCGCGAGCCTCGGGATCTTCGCTCGGCTTCGCCTTGCTGGGCGCCGCCTGCGGCGGCTTGCGTGCGTCCTTCTGGGCTTCGCTCGGCTCCGCGGACTTCGCCTCGCTGCGCGCTCCGTCGTCTTCGACGACTGCGCTTGCGGTTGCCGCTTCGATCTCGACGATGGCGATCGGCGAGCCCTCGCTCACCTTGTCGCCGACGCCGACGAGGAGCTTCGCGACGACGCCGGCGACGGGGGAGGGGATCTCCATCGTCGCCTTGTCGCTCTCGAGCACGAGCAGCGATTGCTCGGCGGCGACGCGGTCGCCGGCCTTCACGAGCAGCTCGATGACGCCATCGCGTTCAGCTCCGCACCGGGCTCGGCTTGGAAGGATCGATCTTGTAGCGCTCGATCGCCTGGCGGACGGTGGCGGGCGGCAGCGCGCCCGTGTCCGCCAGCGACTTCAGCGCGGCCACCGCGACGAAGAAGCGGTTGACCTCGAAGAAGTGTCGCAGGCGTTCGCGCCGGTCGGAGCGTCCGAAGCCGTCGGTACCGAGTACGCGGTAGGGACCGGGCACGAACGGGCGGATCTGGTCGGCGTACGCCTTCACGTAGTCGCTCGCGGCGACGACCGGTCCCGAGCGGGCGCCGAGCAGCGTCTCGACGTGACTCTTGCGCTGCGGCTCCTCGGGATGCAGCAGGTTCCAGCGCTCGGTCTCGAGTCCGTCGCGACGCAGCTCGGTGAAGCTGGTCGCGCTCCACACGTCGGCGGCGACGCCGAAGTCGTCGCGCAGCAGGTCGGCCGCGGCGATCACCTCGCGCAGGATCGTGCCGCTGCCGAGCAGCTGCACGCGCGGTCCGGTGGCGTCGCTCTCGCGCATCGAATAGAGGCCGCGCAGGATGCCTTCGCGCATGCCCGGCTGCATCGCCGGGTGCGGATAGCTCTCGTTCATCATCGTGACGTAGTAGAAGACGTCTTCCTGCCTGCGCAGCATGCGGTCGAGGCCGTCGTGGAGGATCACGGCCAGCTCGTAGGCGAAGGTCGGGTCGTAGGCGACGCAGTTCGGGATCGACGACATCCACAGCTGCGAGTGACCGTCCTGGTGCTGGAGGCCTTCTCCGGCGAGCGTCGTACGGCCCGCCGTGCCCGCCATCAAGAAGCCGCGCGTGCGCGAATCCGCGGCGGCCCAGAGCAGGTCGCCGACGCGCTGCGCGCCGAACATCGAGTAGAAGGCGAAGAAGGGGATCATCGCGACGCCGTGGTTCGCGTAGCTGGTCCCGGCCGCGATCCACGACGACGTCGCGCCCGCCTCGGTGATGCCCTCCTGGAGCATCTGTCCCTTCTGGTCCTCGCGGTAGTACATCACCTGGTCGTGATCGACCGGCTCGTAGAGCTGTCCTTCCGCCGCGTAGATGCCGAGCTGGCGGAAGAGGCCCTCCATGCCGAAGGTGCGCGCCTCGTCCGCGACGATCGGAACGACGCGCGGCCCGAGCTTCGGGTCGCGCAGCAGCGCCGAGAGCACCCGGACGTAGGCCATGGTCGTCGAGATCTCGCGTTCGCCGGTGCCTTCGAGCAGCTTCGCGAAGATCGAGAGGTCGGGGATGTCGAGCGGCGGCGCCGCCGTGCGGCGCGCCGGCAGGTGACCGCCGAGCGCGCGGCGACGCTCGTGCATGTAGCGGATCTCGGGCGCGTCCTCGGCGGGCTTGTAGAAGGGCGCCTCCTCGATGCGCTCGTCCGGGATCGGGATCCGGTAGCGATCGCGGAACGCCTTCAGCGACTTGTCCGCCAG
>JALOQG010000329.1 GCA_025453505.1 Myxococcota bacterium
GAGCACTGGTGGTACCGCCAGCTCCGGCGCGTCGCGCGCTTCCACCTCGACCGCTTCGTGCCCGCATGGGGCGAGCGCCGCATCCTCGACGCCGGCTGCGGTACGGGCGGCAACCTCGCGCATCTCGAAGGGAGTGGCGCGCGCGTCGGGCTCGACTTCGCGCCGGAGGCGCTGGCGGGCTGCCGCTCGCGCGGACTCGCGCGGCTCGTGCGCGGGTCGGTCACGGCGCTGCCCTTCGCCGACGCGTCCTTCGACGCCGCGATCTCGATGTCGGTGATCTATCACGAATGGGTGCGCGATCCCGCCGAAGCCGTGCGCGAGCTGCACCGCGTACTCGCGCCGGGCGGCGTGCTGCTCCTCGACGTGCCCGGGTACCCGTCGCTGACCTCGCCGCACGACGTCGCGGTGATGACGGCGCGACGCTTCACCCCGCCGCAGCTGCGCGCGATCGTCGAGGCGGCCGGCTTCGAGGTGTTGCGGGTCACGCACTGGAACTCGCTGCTCTTCCCCGCGGTGTGGGCGGCGCGGCGTCTCGGGCTCGTCGCGAGCGGCCGCGACTTCGAGACCACCGAGGCGAAGGAAGGCGGGCGCAACGGTCTGCTCGACGCGCTCATGCGCGCGGAGGCCGCGCTGCTGCGGCGCATGACGCTCCCGTTCGGCGTCTCGATCCACTGCGTCGCGCGCAAGCGGTAGAGTCGCCCGCGCGCGCGTCAGTCCGAGAACTTCCGCAGCTTCCACCAGGGAAAGAAATCCGGCATGTCGGTCGAGGGCTTCATCGCGAATCGCGGCGGGCGCTTCTCGAGGAAGCTCTGGACGCCCTCGTAGGCGTCGGGCGAGCGGCCCATCGAGAAGATCGCCTTCGAGTCGATCTGGTGCGCGGCCATCGGATGATCCGCGCCCAGCATGCGCCACAGCATCTGCCGCGAGAGCGCGACCGAGATCGCGCTGGTGTTGTCGGCGATCTCGCGGGCGAGCGCGTGCGCCGTCGCGAGCAGATCCGCCGCCGGCACGACGCGCGACACCAGCCGTCCCGCGAGCGCTTCCTGCGCGTCGAAGACGCGGCCGGTCGCGACCCACTCCATCGCCTGGGAGATGCCGACCACGCGCGGCAGGAACCACGAGCTGGCGGCCTCCGGCACGATGCCGCGGCGCGCGAACACGAAGCCGAAGCGCGCCGCGTCGCTCGCGATGCGCACGTCCATCGGCAGCGTCATCGTCGCGCCGACGCCGACCGCCGGCCCGTTCACCGCCGCGATGAACGGCTTCACGCTCTCGAAGATGCGCAGCGTGACGCGGCCGCCGCCATCGCGGTGCTCGTGCACCTGCTGCTGCGCGCTCGAATCGAAGGTGCCACCCCCCGTGCCGAGATCCGCGCCGGCGCAGAATCCGCGTCCCGCGCCGGTCACGACCACCGCGCGCACGTCGTCGTTCGCGTCGATCTCGTCGAGCAGCGCGAGCCAGTCGTGCATCATCTGCGTGGTGAAGGCGTTGAGCCGGTCGGGACGGTGCAAGGTGACGGTCATCACGCGATCGCGCACTTCGGTCAGCAGCGTTTCGTAGGCCATGGCGACACTCCTCGCTGAATCGGTCTCGCTCAGCGTGCTTCCGGATGGATGGTGACGCCCGCGACGGGCGCGGGCCGGTAGAGTTCGCTGGCGCCCGCGCCGCGCAGCGCGCGTTCGATGGGCGCGGGATCGGCGTGCGTCCAGAGCGCGACGATCGTGCCACCGCCGCCCGCGCCGGCCAGCTTCGCGCCGAGCGCGCCCGCGCGGAGCGCCGCCTCGATCAGCTTCTCGTTCGGCTCGCCCGAGCCGCCGAAGTCGCGCTGGATCGCGTGATTCTCGTTCATCAGCGCGCCGAGGCGCGGCCAGTCGCCGCGCAGCAACGCGGTCTTGCCCTCGCGCGCGATCGCGGCGACGCGCTCGTAGCCCGACACCACGGCCGGATCGCCCTGCTCCCAGCGCGCCCGGATCGGCGCGTGCACCGAGCCCGAATGGTGCGCGACGCCGGTGAAGCCGAGCACGAACGGCAGCGCCGGCACGAACGGCGCGAGATCCTCGACGCTCGCGAACGGCTCGCCCGGCGTCGCGAAGGCGCGCTGCTTGCCGCGCAGGTCGACCGAGCGGAGACCGCCGAAGCTGCACAGGTACGCATCGACCCAGCCGCACGCGACCCCGAGCCCCTCGCGCTCGGTGCGACGCACGCGCTCCGCCAGCTCGTAGAGCGACGGCGTCTCGCCGCGCCACGCCGCGAGACCACGCACGATCGCCGTGAGCAGCGCCGTCGAGCCGGCGATGCCGCTGCCGAAGGGAATCTCGGTGTCGAAGTCGATGCGCACGCGCAGCGACTCGCGATCCGGCTCGGCCGCGAGCGCCGCGCGCGCGATGTCGAAGACGTCGCCGCGCAGTGCGAGATCCGCATCGCTCGCGATCTCGATCGCCTCGTCGCCCGTCGCGACGACCAGGCCCGGGGCCTCCGAGAACGCCGCGCGGGCGCGGCACGGCACGGCGCAGCCGATCACTGTGCCGCCGTAGAGATCGGAGGGATTGCCGATCAGGTTGGCACGAGCCGGCGCGCTGACGCTCAGCCGCACGCGATCGCCACCTGCGCGGAGCCCGACGCCGGCACCTCGAGCGACACGTCGAAGCGTCCCGTCGCGGCGTCCCACGCGACGTCGAGCGCCCGCTTCGCGCCGGGCTCGCGCAGCTCGGCGCGCGCGGGCCGGCGGGCCGCCCAGCCGGTGATGCACACGCGTTCGAGGGGAGCGCCGAACACGTCGACCTCGGCTCCGCCGGCGACGCTGCGCACGTCGGCAATGCGCTTGTCGCCCGCGGTCGCGTAGAGCGAGACGTCGCCGACCACGGCGATCTCGCCGGGCAGGATCGGCGCGAGCACGCGGTAGTCCCAGCCGAGCTTCGGCAGCACGAGATCGAAGCCGCCGTCCGGCTCGACGCGCTCGAGTGCGCCGCTGCGCCAGTCCCATGCGATCACGGGCGCGGTCGGGCGATCGGCGCCGAGATCGGCGAGATCGAAGCGGAAGCGCAGCGGCCCGTCGTGATTCGACGCGTGCAGCGACACCGCGTAGACCCAGCGGCCCGCCGTGTGCTGCGAGTGCGTGGCGGCGAGCAGCGGCACCGGTTCGAGCAGGACGTGCGCGCGGAAGCAGCGGTCGAGCGCGGCGATCGGTGCGTCGGGCTTCACGATCACGCCGTCGCGGCGGCAGCAGCGCCACAGGAGATCGGTCTCGGTGCGCCCGACGCGGTCGCCGATGCCGACGGGACCGGCGGAGAGCGTCGCGATCAGCGCTTCCGCCTCCGCGTGCGGATCGCCGTCGCGCGGGCCGTCGCCGTCGGTGCGCGTCAGGAACACGTCCTTGAACGGGAGCAGCCCGAGCGCGCGGGCAAGCGCGTTGTTGTAGAGGAACCACGCCCAGAGTGCGCCGTTGCCGACGAAGTACTTGTAGTCGCCGCTGGTGCGGATCGAGGTCACGTGGCGCAGCGTCAGCGTCTGCAGGAAGTCCGCCGGCGACGCCATGCACCACTGCAACGTCATGCCGTTGCGCGCGGCCGCCGCGTCGAGCCCCTCCTGCCAGGCGCGCGCGCGCCCGGGCGCCTCGCGCAGACCGCGCACGCCGAGGAAGCACTCGACCAGCCAGTCGTGCTCGAAGGTCACGACGCCCCACTGCGAAGCCTGGTGCAGCAGCTCCTCGTAGAGCGCGGCGTCCTTCGGATGCGCCCGGTCGCCGTCGCGCCACGCGTCGTGCAGCTCGAAGTACGGCGAGGCGCTCGCGAAGTGGCGGCAGTGCGTCGCGAGCGGCGGATCGCCGAGCGCGCGCCGCAGCGCCGGAATGCCGTCGGGCAGGATGTCGGGGCGCGCGTCCCAGCGCACGAGCCCGGTGGGCGGCACCGAGATGTCCGGGTCGTCGAAGGGACGCAGTGTTTCGTGCGGATAGAACCAGGAGTCGAGCTGCACGACGTCGAACGGGACGTGGTCGCGACAGTAGGCGGCGCCGTTGTCCGTCCAGTACGAGAGCCGCGCGCCGAGCGCGTCGGCGTAGCGACCGGGTCGCACCGTTGCGTGTCGCTCTCGCAGGAAGCCGGCCCAGGCGTCGAGACACGCGCGCGGACCGGATCCCGCCCACACCGCCAGCTCGGTCGCGAAGCCGGCGGGCGCGACGTCGAGATCGCCGTGCCAGCCGCAACGCACGCCGGCGTCGCTGTGCTCGCGATCGCGCGGCACCGCGATCACCTGCTCGTGGAAGGCGTCGAGCGGCGCGACGAGCAGCGTGCGCCCGTCGGGCGCCGTGAAGAGCAGCGGCATCACGATCGCGGGACGGAACGGCAGCAACACGAACGATGCGCACCCGGGATCCGAGAAGGTCGGCAGCGCGAACTCGGTGTACTGGTGCCCGAACACGCGCGCGCCGTCGGGCAGACCGCGCGGCGCGCGCCGGTCCGCGCGCAGCCACGGCCACGCGACGGACGGCGCGTCGAAGATCTGCGTCGCGAAGCCGGCCAGGTCCGCGGCGGCTTCGAGGCGGAACACCAGCAGCGGGCGATCGCGATACGCGCGCACGGAGCAGCGCACGGCGAGCGGCGTCTCGTCCCAGGCGAGCGCGAGCGCCTGGTGGACGCCGAGGTCGTCGCAGCCCTCGAACGGGCGCGCACCGGTCGCGCGCGGCGCGAGCGCGGCGCCGCAACGCGAGCCCCGATTCGGCCGCGATGCCCTGCGCTTCGATGCTCGGAGACTGCGACACGGGAGTTCCTCGTCGGACCGGGGCGGCGCATCGTAGCGCCGCCGGCGCGGTATCGTGCGAGGCCCCGAAAGGACGCGTGTGGCCCTCTACTTCGCATATGGATCGAACATGGCGACCGCGCGGCTGCGCGACCGCGTGGCATCGGCGCGGCCGCTCGGCGCCGCGCGGCTCGACGGCTACGCGTGGCGCTGCGACAAGCAGAGCATCGACGGCACGGCCAAGGCGAATCTCGAGCAGGACGCCGACGCCGAGACGTGGGGCGTTCTCTACGAGCTCGAAGGCGCCGACCTCGAGGCGCTCGACCGCAGCGAGGGCGGCTACGAGCGGATCGTCGTGATCGTGCAGCTCGGAGAAGCCGCGACGCGCGAGGCATACACCTACGTGTCGGCGCGTCGCTGCGCAGGCGACGTCGCCCCGGCCGACTGGTATATCGCGCGGATCGTCGCCGGCGCGCGCGAGCACGGATTGCCCGAGGCCTGGGTGCGCGCGCTCGAGACGGCGCGCGGTGCGCGCGAGGAGATCGTCTTCGACGACTCCGACGACGTGTGCTTCGGCTGCGGCACGAACAACCCGCGTGGACTCGGACTCCGCTTCGGCCGTGCCGGTCCGGACGCCGTCGAGACCCGCTACGTCGCGGCGGACGACCTGTGCGGGCGGCGCGGCGTCGTACACGGCGGCGTACAGGCGACGCTGCTCGACGAGGCGATGGGGTTCGCCGCGCACGCGGCGCTCGGCGCGGTGGACGTCGCGACCGTCGAGCTGTCGCTCCGCTACCGGCGCCCGACCCCGACGGGCGAGCCGCTGTGGATCCGGGCGCAACTCGTGCGCAGCGAGGATCGCGACGTCTGGCTGCGCGGCGAGATCCGGGACGCCGGGGGGCGCGTCTGCACCGAGGCCTCGTCGCGCTGGCGACGGCTGCGCACCCGGGCACCCCGTACGGACACGGATTAGTCTGGGTTCCCGCTGCTCCGGAGTGTCCCCCATGCGCAACTCGTTCCCCGCCACCCTCGCTCTCGCCTTCGCCCTCGTCGCCGCGCTCGCCGGCCCGGCGCGCGCCGCCGAGCTGACGGCCGTGATCGGGACCCAGGGCAGCGCTCGCGACGTGCAGCTCGTCGGCGCGCTGGCCTACGTCGCCGACGGTGTGGGCGGCCTGCGTCTGTTCGATCTCACGGATCCCGGGAGCCCGGCGCCGCTCGGCAGCCTGCCGCCGCTCGCGGGCGGCAGCGCGCTCGCCGTCGAAGTGATCGGTACACGCGCGTACGTCGCGAACGGCGATCCGGGCGTGCAGATCGTCGACGTCTCCGATCCCGCGCTCCCGGTCGAGCTCGGCAGCTTCGATCCGGCCGGCGTGACGTCGATCGTGCGCGCGCAGGGCGACGTCGTCTACGCCGCGAGCGCGTCGGGCCTGAGCGTGTGGGACGTGTCCGATCCGTCGGATCCGGCTCCGGTCGGCGCGCTCCCCGGTCTCGACTTCGGCTCGCTGCGCATCGCGAACGGACACCTCGTCGCGACGACGGATCTCGCCAGCCCGCCGTTTCGCGTGATCGACGTCTCCGATCCCGCGACACCGGTCGAGATCGCGTCGCTTCCCGACGTCCGCGGCGACATCGCCGTCGACGGGAACACCGTGTGGGCGTCGACCGACGGCGCGTTCCCGAGCGGGCTCGTCGGCGTGGATCTCTCGGACCCGGCGCTGCCGTCGGTCTTCGCGCGCGCGACCGCCGTGGACGA
>JALOQG010000330.1 GCA_025453505.1 Myxococcota bacterium
CGCGCTGGGACGACGATCTCGCGCTCGAAGACCCGCCGGCCGGCGGAGGCTGGCCGAGCGAAGTCGATCTGCGCGTCCTCTCGAAGCCGCCCGTGTATCGACTGCCGCGCGAAGAGGTCGGCGTGCTCGGATTCGAGGGCGACTGTCTGCTCGGCTGGCGCGCGGGGGACGCGATCCTCGCGGACCTCGCGTGAGCGCGGCGCGCCGCTCTCCCCTTCTGCGCCTCGCCGCGTACGTCCGTCCCTACGTGTGGATCCTCGCCCTCGGGCTCGTCTTCACGAGCGTGTACGCCACCGCGCGCATGGCGCGAACCTATCTGCTGAAGCCGTTGATCGACGACGTGCTCCCCGCGGCGACCACGCGCAGCGACGGCGTGGCCCCGAGCCTCGCGTGGCCGGGGCTCGTGCGGGTCGCGACGGTCGGCATGCCGGGTGTCGTCGCGCCGCGCGCGATCCAGGACTCGCTGCCGCTGCCCGGCGCGGGGCCGCGAACCGAAGCGACCGTTCCCGCCGCGCCCGACGGCGGCGGTCTCAGCGTCGCCGAGCGCTTCTGGGGTCTGCTCTTCGCCGCCTTCCTCGTGGTCCTGATCCTGCCCGTCGCGCACTTCGGGCAGAACTACCTCTCCGAGTACGCGATGGGCCGCGTGCTGATCGACGTGCAGCAGCAGATGGCGAACCAGCTGCTCGCGCTGCCGCTCGCGCGCCACCAGGACATGCGGCGCGGCGACGCGCTGACGCGCACGCTCAACGACTCGCTGATCGCGCACGGCGCCCTGCGGACACTGATCGGCGACGTGCTCGAGAGCGCCATCGCGATCGTCGTCAGCATCGCGACGCTGCTCGTGATCTCGTGGCAGCTCACGCTCGCGACGCTGGTGATCGCGCCGGCGCTCGCGCTCGTCGTCGCGCTCTTCGGCCGCCGCATCCGCGCCCGGGCGCGGCGCCGCCAGGAGACCGTCGGCGAGGTCACGCAGCGCCTCGTCGGCATCCTCTCGGGCATCAAGGTGATCAAGGCGTTCCGCGCCGAGCGGCACGAGGAGGCCGCCTTCGCGCGCGACAATCGCCGGCTCTTCGAGCGCAGCATGAAGGTGGTGTCGAGCCGCGTGTGGTCGAAGAGCGCCGTCGAAGGGCTGACGAACCTGGCCGGCCTCGCGGTGCTCGGCGTCGGCACCTGGCTCGCGCTGCACGGGCGCTTCGGGCTGACGGCCGGCTCGCTCGCGGCGTTCGTCACCGTGATGCTCACCACGCAGCGCACCGCCCGCGAGCTGACCAAGAGCTGGACGCAGATCCAGGACGCCGCCCCTTCGGCCGACCGCTTCTTCGAACTGCTCGACGCACCCATCGAGACGCCCGACATCCCGGACGCGGTGCGCATCACCGGCATCCGCGATGGCATCGAGATCTCCAAGGTCTCGTTCTCGTACGGACGCGAGCCGGTGTTGCGCGACGTGTCGCTGACGGTGCGCGCGGGCGAGGTGATCGCGCTGGTCGGGCGCACCGGCTCGGGCAAGACGACGCTCGCCGATCTCCTGCTGCGCTTCTACGAGCCCGTGTCGGGCTCGATCGAAGTCGACGGCGTGGACCTGCGCCGCATCGCGCGCGACTCGCTCCTCGAACAGGTCGCGGTCGTCGGCCAGGAGGCGTTCCTGTTCGCCGGCACGATCCGCGACAACATCCGCTACGGCTGCCCCGGTGCGACCGACGCGGAGATCGAAGCGGCCGCGCGCGCCGCCTACGTCGACGAGTTCGTGAGCGCGCTGCCGGCCGGCTACGACACCCCGATCGGCGACGCCGGCGCCAAGCTCTCGGGCGGCCAGCGCCAGCGCGTCACGATCGCGCGCGCGCTGCTGAAGAACCCGACCTTCCTGATCTTCGACGAGGCGACCAGCGCGCTCGACGCCAAGAGCGAGCAGCTCGTGCAGCGCGCCATCGACCGGCTGCTGGCCGGACGCACCGTGCTCGTGATCGCGCACCGCCTCTCGACGATCCGCAACGCCGACAAGATCGTCGTGCTCGAAGACGGCGCGGTGTCGCAGGTCGGAACGCACGACGAGCTGATGGCGCAGCCGGGCCTGTACCGGGACCTGGTCCGCATCCAGAACGGCTGAGACGCCGATCAGCGTCGCAGCGCGGCTTCGTAGAGATGCAGCACCGCGTCGGCGAGCCGCTCCGGGTCGAAGGCGAGTTCCGCGCGCGCGCGCGCCGCCGCGCCCAGCGCCGCGCGCCGGGCCGGGTCTGCGAGCAGCGCGGACCACGCCGCCGCGAGCGAATCGGGGCGCTCTTCCGCGAGTAGACCCGCGGCGCCATCGTCCACGATCTCGGCGAGCGCGCCGCGTCGCATCGTGACGGCCGGAATCCCGCACGCCATCGCCTCGAGCAGCGCGCGGCAGCTCCCGTCCGAGCCGGGAACCAGGAAGGTGAAGACGTCGATCGCGCGCAGCACATCGGCGTAGTCGTGATGGCGGTAGCCGGCGAAGACGACGCGGTCGCCGATCCCGAGCGCGTGCGCCGGCCGCTCGGCGAGCGTCTCGCGCCGCGTCCCGCGTCCGACGATCAGCAGGCGCGCCCGCGGGCGCTGCGCGAAGAGGCGCTGCGCGGCCGCGAGCAGCAGGTCGAAGCGCCGGTGCGGCTGCACGCGCGCGACGATCCCGATCACTTCGTCCTCGGGCGCGAGTCCGAGCGACGCGCGCACGGCCGGATCGGGCGCCGCGGGCGTGAAGCGCGCGAGATCCACCGCGCCGAACGCGCCCGCGATCGGCTGCCCCGCGCGCAGCGGCGCGTTCGCCCGGGCCGTCCCGGGCGACACGCACAGGAGTGCGTCGCAAGCGGGTCCGAAGAGCCAGCGATTCCACGGCCACGGCGGGATGCGCTCCGCGCTGCGCCAGCTGCGCACCAGTGCCGTGCGGCGCGGGCGCGCACCGAGCGCGCGGCGTGCGAGCACGTGGTCGCGCGTGTGCCAGCAGTGCAGCACGTCGAAGTCGCCGACCTCGAGCGCCGCGCGCAGGCGTGCGAGATCGGCGCGATCCGCCAGCGGGTGCACGCCGCGGCGCCGCTCGAGCCCCGCACACGACTCGAATCCCGCCAGACCCGCTTCGCTCGCGAGCGATCGCTTCGCGCCGGGCGGCGGAGCCGGGAACGCCGCCGCGACCTCGTGTCCGCGCGCGCGCAGCGTTTCGGCGAGCCGGAGCATCGGCTCGGCGGGGCCGGTCCACTTCCAGTCGCTGGTGAGGTGGAGGATCCTCACCGCCCGGCGTCGCGCTCCCAGAGCTTCACGTGCTTGGCGAACACGTAGAACGAAGAAGTCGCCGCGATCACGAAGCCGGGCCAGCCGTCGAGGAAGCCGCGCTTCCAGATCCAGCACTCGAAGAACTTGACCGGCGGGTGCGCGATCGCCCGCCAGAGCGAGAAGCGGCGGCCACCGCGCGCCCACTCGTCGGCCACGACGTCCGAGAAGCGCTGCAGGGTGCGCACGTGGTCCGCGAAGTCGCGATAGGTGAAGTGCTCGAGCTCGGCGTCGAGCCGTTCGACCGGGCCGTCGGGCAGCAGCTTGTCGTGCGGATCGACGCCGCCCCAGCGCGCGCGGCCGCGGCGCACGAGGCGCAGCTTCCAGTCGGGATACCAGCCGCCGTGCTCGATCCAGCGTCCGAGGTAGAAGACGTGGCGGCGCATCGCGAAGCCGGCGACGCCGGGATCGCGGCCGAGCGCGGCGCGAATCGCGCGCTCCAGCGCGGGCGTGCAGCGCTCGTCGGCGTCGAGGCACAGGATCCAGTCGCCGCCGCACGCGCCCAGCGCGAAGTTCTTCTGCGCGACGTAGCCGGGCCAGGCGTTGTGCACGACGCGTGTCGCACGCTTGCGCGCGATCTCGACGCTGCCGTCGCGGCTACCCGAATCGACCACGACGATCTCGTCGCACCAGGCGACGCTGTCGAGACACGCCGCGAGGCGGTCCTCCTCGTCCCGGCAGATGATCGCGGCGGAAACGCGCGGCC
>JALOQG010000331.1 GCA_025453505.1 Myxococcota bacterium
GCACGCGCGCGCCACGATCGAGCTGTCGGTGGCACTCGGCCGCGTCATCTGCGTGCCGGATCCCGCGGAAGCCGCCGCGCGCGACGCGCGCATGATCGCCGAGATGCGCGAGCGCGGTGGACCGCTGCCGGCCCTGCTGCCGCCGGTCGGCCCCGGCTGCTTCCACGCGAGCCCCGGCGCGCACTCGCTCGGGCCGCAGGGACGCGTGCGCACGGAGGGCGGGGACGGACGCTTCGACGACGTCGTCGGCCGCGGCTTCGTGCTGCTGAGCCCGCACGGCGATCCGGCGGCGCGTCTCGATGCGGAACTCGCGGCGTGGTTCCGCGGCATCGGCGGTCTCTCGGCGCACGTCGACCCGGCGACCGACGCGGGTGGCTCGTACGCGCGCTGGTTCGCGCAGCAAGGAGCAGCCGTGGCGCTCCAGCGTCCCGACTTCCAGACCTTCGGGACGGCTCCGTCGTTGGACGCGACCGCCGCACTCGTCGCGGCACTGCGCCAGCATCTCGCGAGCGGCTGAAAGCCGGTTCGCGGCACCGGGTCGATCCGGTAACTTGCCGCGCGATGAAGGTGGTCGTCCTCGCGGGTGGGCTCGGCACGCGTCTCTCGGAAGAGACCGAGGCGCGCCCGAAGCCGATGGTGGAGATCGGGGGCCGCCCGATCCTCTGGCACATCCTCAAGCACTACGCGCACTTCGGGTTCCAGGAGTTCTACGTCGCGCTCGGCTACAAGGGCGAGTCGATCAAGCGCTTCTTCCTCGACTACCACGCGCTCGGTTCGAACATGAGCGTGTCGCTGCGCGACGGTCGCGTCGAAGTGCACGACGGCGGCGAGCGCGAGGACTGGCGAGTCCACCTGATCGAGACCGGGCTCGAGACGAACACGGGCGGCCGGCTGAAGCGCCTCGAGCCGTTCCTGTCCGACGGCACCTTCATGCTGACCTACGGCGACGGCGTCGCGGACGTCGATCTCGGCGCGCTGCTGAAATTCCATCGCGCGCACGGGCGACTCGCGACCGTCACGGCGGTGCGCCCGCCGTCGCGCTTCGGCGGGAGGGCTGGATCAACGGCGGTTTCCTCGTGCTCGAGCCCGGCTTCTTCCAGTACCTCTCGGGCGACGCCGCGAGCCTCGAGGCGAACGGGCTCGAAGCCGCCGCGCGCGACGGACAGCTGATGGCGTTCCGGCACGAGCGCTTCTGGCAGTGCATGGACACGCTCCGCGAGCTCCGCATCCTGCAAGCGATGTGGGCGGAGCAGCGCGCGCCGTGGAAGCTGTGGAAGTGACGCCGTTCTGGCGCGACCGTCCGACCTTCGTGACGGGCGCGACCGGGCTCGTCGGCTCGTGCCTGGTACGGCGCCTCGTCGAGCACGGCGCGGACGTCGTGTGCCTCGTCCGCGATCACGTGCCGCGCAGCGAGATGTGGCGCGGAGGGCTCGGCGATCGCATTCGCATCGTGACCGGCGACGTCTGCGACTCCCCGCTCCTCGAGCGCGCGCTCGGCGAATACGAGATCGACACGGTGATCCATCTCGCGGCGCAGACGATCGTGACGATCGCCAACCGCAATCCGGTCTCGACTTTCGAAAGCAACGTCCGCGGCACGTGGGCGCTGCTCGAGGCGTGCCGCCGCTCGCCCGCCGTCCGGCAGATCGTGCTCGCGTCGTCGGACAAGGCCTACGGCGACCACGAGACGCTTCCGTACTCCGAGGACGCGCCGCTGCAGGGCCGGCATCCGTACGACGTCAGCAAGTCCTGCGCGGACCTGATCGGGCAGAGCTACGCGCTCTCGTTCGAGCTGCCCGTCGCGATCACGCGCTGCGGCAACTTCTACGGCGCGGGCGATCTCAACTGGAACCGCATCGTGCCCGGCACGATCCGCTCGGTGCTGCGCGGCCAGCGGCCCGTGATCCGCTCCGACGGCACCTACGTCCGCGACTACTTCTACGTCGAAGACGGCGCGGCGGCGTACATGCTGCTGGCCGAGAAGCTCGCCGCCGACCCGGCGCTGCGCGGCGAGGCCTTCAACTTCTCGAACGAAGTGCAGGTGACGGTGCGCGAGGTAGTGGACAGCATCCTCGCGAAGATGGGATCGACGCTCGAGCCGGACGTCCGCAACGACGTGCAGCGCGAGATCCGGCACCAGTACCTGTCGGCCGAGAAAGCGCGGCGTCGCCTCGGCTGGAAGCCGCTCTTCACGCTCGACGAAGGCCTCGCTCGGACCATCGAGTGGTACCGGGAGCACCTCGGGCGCGGCGCATGAGCCGCATCGACGCCTGCCGTTCCTGCTCCAAGGCCGGCCTCGAGACGATCCTCTCGCTCGGCGCGATGCCGCTCGCGAATTCGCTGCTGCGCGCGGATCAGCTGGACGCGCCCGAGCCGCGCCATCCGCTCGACCTCGCGTTCTGCCCGGCGTGCAGCCTGGTGCAGATCACCGAGACGGTTCCGCCCGAGGAGCTGTTCCGCGACTACCTCTACTTCTCGTCGTTCTCGGACGGCATGGTCGCGCACGCGCGAGAGCTGGTCGGGCGACTCGTGCGCGAGCGGCGCCTCGGAGCGCAGAGCCTCGCGGTCGAAGTCGCCAGCAACGACGGCTACCTGCTGCAGTGGTACAAGACGGCGTCGGTGCCGGTGCTCGGCATCGAGCCGGCGCGCAACGTCGCCGCGGTGGCCGAGCGGGATCGCGGCATCCCGACGATCGCCGAGTTCTTCGATCTCGCGCTCGCGCAACGGCTCGCCGCCGAGGGCCGCCGCGCGGACGTGATCCACGCCAACAACGTGCTCGCACACGTCGCGGACCTCGCGGGCTTCGTCGCCGGCATCCGCACGCTGCTCGCGCCCGGCGGCGTCGCGATCATCGAGGTGCCGTATCTCGGCGAGATGATCCCGCGCCTCGAGTTCGACACGATCTACCACGAACACCTCTGCTACTTCTCGCTGACCGCGCTCGACGCACTCTTCCGCCGGCACGGGCTGGCGATCGCCGACGTCGAGGAGATCGCGCTGCACGGCGGCTCGCTATTGCTGCAGGTCGCGCGCGACGAGGACGCCGCGACCGCTGCGCCGCGCGTCGCGGCGATGCTCGCGCGCGAACGATCGATCGGCATGACGGCGCCGCCCTACTACGCCGACTTCGCGCCGCGCGTCGCACGCTGGCGCGACCAGTTCCGCGCGTTCCTCGCCGCGCAGCGACGCGAAGGCCGGCGCATCGCCGCGTATGGCGCCGCGGCCAAAGGGGCGACGCTGCTGAATGCGGCCGGCATCGGCCGCGAGTCGATCGACTTCGTCGTGGATCGCTCGACCTACAAGCAGGGCCTCTTCATGCCGGGCGTCCACCTCCCGATCCGGCCGACCGAGGCGCTGCAGGAAGAACAGCCGGACCTCGTCGTGCTGCTGGCGTGGAACTTCCGGGAGGAGATCGTCGCGCAGCAGGCCGCGTACGTGCGGCGCGGAGGACGCTTCGTGGTCCCGATCCCCGAGGTCGCGTTCGTTTGAACTTCGAGCCGACGCGCATTCCGGGCGCCTTCGTCGTCCGCCCCGAGCGGCACGTGGACGAGCGCGGCTTCTTCGCGCGCACCTGGTGCGCCGACGAACTCGCGGCGCACGGGCTCGTCGCGACGCTCGCGCAATCGAGCGTCTCGTGGAATCGCAGCCGCGGCACGCTGCGCGGCCTGCACTGGCAAGCGGCGCCGCACGCGGAGGCGAAGCTCGTCGCGTGCGTGCGCGGCGCGATCTGGGACGTGATCGCCGACCTGCGCACCGACTCGCCGGCGTTCCGGCACTGGTTCGCCGCACGGCTCGACGCGGAGAACCTCGCCATGCTCTACGTGCCGCCCGGCGTCGCGCACGGATTCCTCACGCTCGCCGACGACACGCTCGTGCACTACCAGATCTCCGAGCGCCATCACCCCGACCACGCGCGCGGCGTGCGCTGGGACGATCCGGATCTCGCCATCGCGTGGCCGGAAGCGCCGGCCGTGATCTCGGAGCGCGACCGTTCGCTGCCGCTGCTCGGCGGAGCGCTCCGCTGAGCGACGCTCTCGTCACGGGCGCGGCGGGCTTCATCGGCTCGCAGCTGGTGCGAGCGCTCGCCGCGCGCGGCATGGACGTCGTCGCGACGGATCGTCCCGGCGCGCGCACCGATCGGCTCGCGGCGTGCGGCGCGCGCGTGCGGCTCGCCGAAGTCGAGCTCGGCGCGCGCGGCGCAGCGAAGGCGCTGCTCACGGCGCATCGCCCGACGCATCTCGTACACCTCGCGTGGTACGCGGAGCCCGGCGACTACCTCGGCTCGCGCGAGAACCTGGGCTCGCTCGCCGCGACCACCGATCTCGTCGCGGCGGCCGTCGACGCGGGCTGTCGCCGCATCGTCGCAGCGGGCAGCTGTCTCGAGTACGCGGCGAGCGACGCGCCGCACCGGGAGACGGATCCCGTCGGACCCGAGAGCCTCTACGCAGCCTGCAAGCACGCCGCGCACGTCGTGTGCGAGCCGCTCACGGCGGATCGCAGCGCCTTCCTGTGGGCACGCATCTTCTACCTGCACGGCCCCGGCGAAGATTCGCGCCGGCTGATGCCGATGGTCGCGGCGCGGCTGCGGCGCGGTGAGCCCGTCGATCTGTCGGGCGGCGAACAGGTACGCGACTACCTCCACGTCGCGGACGTCGCGGACGCGCTGGCGACGCTCGCGTGCTCGGACGCGACGGGCGTCGCCAACGTGTGTTCCGGCATGCCGGCCTCGCTGCGCGCGCTGCTCGGCGCGATCGGCGAACACGTCGGGCGGCCGGAACTGCTGCGCTTCGGCCGCCTGCCGTACCGGCCCGGCGAGCGCATGAGCATCGCCGGCGATCCGGGCACGCTGCGCGGGCTCGGCTGGCGGCCGCGCTTCGCGACTCCGGCGGCGTCGCTCGCGTACCTCGCGGAAGACGCGCCGTGAGCCGGGCGT
>JALOQG010000332.1 GCA_025453505.1 Myxococcota bacterium
CCCGAGCCGCGCATGGCGCACGCGCTGATCAACGCGGTCGCCGTGCTCATCATCGCCTGTCCGTGCGCACTGGGACTCGCGACGCCGATGTCGATCATGGTCGCGACGGGGAAGGCCGCGACCGCCGGCGTGCTCTTCCGCAACGCCGAGGCGATCGAGCTGCTGCGCGCCGTCGACACGATCGTGGTCGACAAGACGGGCACCCTGACCGAGGGCAGGCCGCGCCTCGTCCGCGTCGTGCCCGCGGCCGGCTTCGACGAGAGCGGCGTACTGCGTGTCGCGGCGACGCTCGAACGGGCAAGCGAGCATCCGCTCGCCGCGGCGGTCGTCGCGGGTGCGGAATCGCGCGGCGTCGCGACGGGCGAGCCGAAGGACTTCGACTCGCGAACCGGTCGCGGCGTCGTCGGTCGCGTCGACGGCCGCCTCGTCGGCATCGGGAACCGCAAGCTGATGGACGAACTCGGCGTCGTGATCGGCGGCCTCGCGGACACCGCGGACGCGATGCGCGCCGAGGCGCAGACCGTGATGTTCGTCGCGGTGGACGGAGCGCTCGCGGGCCTCGTCGGCGTCGCGGACCCGATCAAGGCGACGACGTCCGACGCGATCCGCGAGCTACGGGCCGAAGGCCTGCGCGTCGTCGTGCTGAGCGGTGACGACCGCGCGACCGCCGAAGCCGTCGCGCGGCAGCTCGGTCTCGACGAGGTCCTGGCCGACGTGCTTCCGGACCAGAAGGCCGAAGTCGTGCGGAAGCTGCAGGCCGAGGGACGCCGCGTCGCGATGGCGGGCGACGGCGTCAACGATGCCCCCGCGCTCGCGCAGGCGCAGGTCGGCATCGCGATGGGCACCGGCACCGACGTCGCGATGCAGAGCGCGGGCGTGACGCTCGTGCGCGGCGATCTGCGCGGCATCCGTCGCGCGCGACGTCTCAGCGCGGCGACGATGCGGAACATCCGCCAGAACCTCTTCTTCGCCTTCGTCTACAACGCGATCGGGGTTCCCGTCGCCGCCGGCGTGCTCTACCCGGCGTTCGGCCTGCTCCTCTCGCCGATGATCGCCGCCGCCGCGATGAGCCTGAGCTCCGTGTCGGTGATCGCCAATGCGCTGCGCCTGCGCAACGTGGAGGTCTGACATGCACGAGCACAGCTACGTTCCCGCGCTCGGCTTCGGCTGGCTGACGCGCTTCTACGACCCGCTGATCGCCGTCACGATGCGCGAGCAGGTGCTGAAGGGCCGGCTGATCGACGCGGCGCGGATCGCGCCCGGGCACGACGTGCTCGACGTCGGATGCGGCACGGGAACGCTCGCGCTCCTCGCGAAGACGCGGCAGCCGCGCGCGCGCGTCGTCGGGCTCGACGGCGATCCTGCAGTGCTCGCGATCGCGCGCCGGAAGATCGAGCGCGCGGGCGCCCTGGTCGAGCTGCGTGAGGGTCTCGCGAACGCCGAGCCCGTCTTCGCGCCGGCGTCCTTCGATCGCGTGCTGACGAGTCTCGTGATTCACCACCTCACGAGCGAACAGAAGCGCGAAGCGCTGGCCGCGATCCGGCGCTGGCTGCGCCCGGACGGCGAGCTGCACGTGCTGGACTTCGGTCCGCAGGAGGGCGCGTTCGCGAGCGGCGTCTCGCGCGTGATCGGCTGGTTCGACGGCGCCCACCGCCTGCGCGACAACTGGGACGGACGCCTGCCGGCGCTGATGCGGGAGGCCGGCTTCGCGCACGCGCGCGAGAGCGGCCGCGCGCTGACGCCGCTCGGCAGCGTCTCGTTCTACGAGGCGAAGGGCCTGGCCGGGTAGCGCATCGCGTGGGTGCGGATCAGGCCGGCGAGGCCGCGAGCGCGGGCGTCTTCTCGAGTACCTCGAATGCGTCGTGGCGGATGTGGTTCTGGCGCATCTCCGCGCGCAGCATGTCTTCGGTCACGATCTTCTTCTCCACGCACTCGCGCAGCAGGCCGAAGAAGAAGCGCTCCTGGTTGCGATCCGGATGGCGCACGTAGCGGCCGAGCAGGCCGTGCTCGCCGAAGAGCTGGCGCCGCAGCCGCATCAGCGCGCCGCCGAACGGAATGCCGTAGAGCTTCTCGCCCGGCACGAAGTCCACGGGCAGGCCGGTCTTCCAGGGCTGCGTCCAGCGCCGCGTGTTGTGCAGCATCTTCGTGCGCGGCGTCAGCCGGTCGAAGTCGTTCCACTCGTTCTCGAGCGATCCGATCGATCCTTCGGGCTCGAGGCGCAGGCAGATCCAGTCGGCGTAGTCGCGCTTGCGATCGAAGAGCTCCTGGAAGTTCGCCTCGACGTGCCAGTGCTTCAGCTTCGCGCAGTCGAGCAGCATCACGCTCGACGCGAAACAGGAGCGGCCCTTCGCGCCCGAGCGGCGCCGGCACAGGATCGCGTGGCCCTGCATGTCGCGGGTGAGCAGGTCCATCGGATCGGCGACCGCGAAGATGTCGGGGTCGATCACGACCGCGTGCCCCGCGTAGCCCATCAGCTCCGGGGGCATGAAGCGCAGCGGCGTGAAGGACTGGAGATCGTCCATCTTCCAGGTGCGCGAGCCGCCGTCGCGCAGGTAGGACTGCCCCTCGTGGGCCGCGAGGAAGGCATGGTCGCGCGTCTCGATCAGGCGCACGTCGAAGGCGTCGGGATCCTTCGCCGCGCGGCGCATCGAGTACTCGGAGACGATCGCGCCGAGGATCTGCTTCTCGTTGGTGTGGATGAAGACGCACGGCTTCATGAACGCCCCCCGTCGTAGCCGTAGAGCGGTGAGAGCTCTCGCCCGACCAGCGCATCGATCTCGGCGACCTGCGCTTCGTCGAAGTAGTCCCGGTAGCCGCCGACCTTGGCGCGGCGCACCTTGAACGAGTCCGGGTTCGATTTGTCCTTCGCCTTCATGCGCGAGCCGGCGAGCCAGAAGGTCTGCTTCTCCTCGAGCTTGCGCATGTTCTCGACCGAGGCGTACTCGACCGCGCCCTTCACGGCGTCGTCGTCGTCCGGGCAGCCGAGGAAGTGCACGATGCGGCGCAGCGTCGTATGCGGGTCGGCGCGCATGTCCTCGTAGCGGACGATCAGCAGCTCCTCGAGTTGCGGCGCCTCCTCGGCCCACGCGTTCATGAAGCGCAGGATCTTCGGCAGGCCCGACTCGGGGCGCATCACGAAGTCGTAGGGCGTCACCTCGGTGCCGTGCTCGGGATACTCGTTCAGGTGCTTCTTGCGCGGCCGCATGCGGAACTTCCACTGGAAGTACTGCGAGACGGCGGTGTCCTGGGGGTTGCGCACCAGCAGGACCACACGCTTGCCGCGGAAGTCGCGGCGCGACTCGCCGGCGCCGGTGTAGTCGCGCAGGTAGTTGTCGTGCGTGAAGAAGATCCGCGGGACGCGCGCGTCCTGGCGGTGGAAGTTGTCGAAGCCGATCAGCCGCTCGCCGGGGAGGCCGTAGGCGAGCTTGAGATATCGCGACAGCATCACGCGCAGCCACGTCCGTCCGGCCTTGCCGTACGACACGATCACCGCGTCGGCGAGGGCGAGCTTGCGTGCCTCTTCGCGGCCGCGCATCCAGCGCTCGAGGCGGACCTTGCGCTCGGCCGGCAGGAAGAAGGCCAGCGCGAGCACGACCTGTCGGGACACCTGCTTCCAGACGTTTTGGAGCATGAACGAAGCCTCGAATGAGTGGCGCACGAGATCGCGAGGGGATCCGGCGCAGGAGGGCGGCCGGGCCAGCAAGCTAACACACGAGGGATGCGTCGCCTCGCGCGGAATCCCCGCGGGCCCTGCCTTCGATCAGCCCGTGGCATGTGCGGGGAAGAGGGCGCGGACGCGCGCCGCGACGCGATCGAGTTCGTCGGGCACGCCCTTCGCGACTGCACGCAGCGGTTCACCGAGCCGCACCGCGAGACCCCGCTCGATCAGCAGCGCGGGCACCGCGTCGAGATCGCGCCGGCTCGCGATGCGGCGCCACCACGCGCCGCCGCGCGGCGGCAGCGAGTAGATCGCGAGCGGTCGTCCG
>JALOQG010000333.1 GCA_025453505.1 Myxococcota bacterium
CGAGTTCCGCAATCCGGTCGCCGTCGTCACCAAGAGCCGGCTCGTCGCGCGCGACGCGGACCTGCTCGCCGAGCTGGCGCGTCACGACGCCGCGTCGGTGTCGATCTCCGTGACCACGCTCGACCCCGCGGTACACCGCGCGATGGAGCCGCGCACGCCGCGTCCCACGCTGCGCCTCGCGGCGATCGAGTCGCTCGCGCGCGCGGGAGTTCCCGTCGGCGTGCTGGTGGCGCCGGTCGTGCCGGGCCTCACGGATCACGAGCTGCCGCGCATCCTCGCAGCGGCCGCGCGCGCGGGTGCGACCCACGCGGGCTACGTCGTGCTGCGGCTGCCGCACGGCACACGGGAATTGATCGAGGCGTGGCTCGATCGCGCCTTCCCCGCGCGCAAGGAGAAGGTGCTCGGCCGGCTGCGCGCCCTGCGCGGCGGCGCGCTCTACGACTCTCGCTTCGGCGCGCGCCAGCGCGGCACCGGGATCTTCGCCGAGCAGATCGCACGGCTCTTCGAGACGGGCCTGCGCCGCGCGGGCCTCGCGCAGCGGCAGACCGGCCTCTCGACGGCCGCATTTCGTCGGCCCGCCGAGCGCCAGCCGCAGCTCGCGCTCTTCTAGGAAATTCGACCGGGAAGCATCCGGTCGCGCTCCGTGCGTTGAATGCGTCGCTTCCCGATCAGT
This sequence comes from Myxococcota bacterium, assembly GCA_025453505.1. GTDB lineage: Bacteria > Myxococcota_A > UBA9160 > UBA9160 > PR03 > PR03. The sequence goes on from JALOQG010000333.1 coordinate 674, forward strand.
GTCCGTGCCCGTCGTCGGCGGCCTGCGGTGCCGCGGCCGGCGGAGCCGCCGGTGCTGCGTCCGGAGCGGCTGGAGCCGGTGCCGTCGGCGCTCCGGGCGGTGCCGGCTGCACGGCCACCGGCGGCGCGACCGCAGGCGTCTGCGCGGCGGCGGGCTTCGCGGGCGGCGGCGGAACCGGCAGGCCGAGACGCGCGAGCTCCGCGTCGATCGCCTTGGCGAAGTCGTCGACCGTGCGGCCGCCCGAGACCGGCACGCCGTTCACGTAGAACGCCGGGGTACCGGCGACGCCGGCGCTCTTGCCGACCTCGAGATCGGCGTCGATCTGCGCGCTGTTGCGCTTGGCGGCGATGCACTCCTGCCACTTCGGGGTGTCGAGCCCCGCGGCGTTCGCGATCCCGACGAGCTGCTCCGGCGCGATCTGCGGCGCGTTCTGGAAGAGCAGCGAGTGGAACTCCCAGAACTTGCCCTGCTCGGCCGCGCACAGCGCCGCCTCGGCCGCCGGCCGCGCCTTCGGATGCGTGGGCAGCGGATAGTGCTTGAAGACGAGCTTGACCTGCGTCGGATACTGCTCGAGCACCTGCTTCACGACGTTCTCGGACGCCTTGCAGAACGGGCACTCGTAGTCGCTGAACTCGATGAGCGTGATCGGCGCGTCGGCCGGCCCCTTCGCGGGTCCACTCGCGGCGATCTCGAAGCGCGGCGGCTCGAGCGAGCTCTCGAAACCGATCTCTTCGCGCAGGCTCTTCGTGTACTCCTGCATCGCGGCGACCTGCTTCTGGGCCAGCAACTGCCGCTTGACGGCCGGCGACACCTTCTCGAAGGGCAGATTGCGGAAGCGATCCTTGTGTTCGTCGTAGTACTTCTGGACTTCCTCGTCGCTGACCGAGGCGCGCTTCTCGACTTCTTCCTTGAGCAGCGTGTCCTTGTCCTTGCCGGCCCGAGTCGCGGCGCGCTCCATCGCCCGCTCGTTGGCCATCTGCTCGAGGGCGCGCGTGCGCACCTCGTAGACCTTCATCGGATTCGCGCCGCGCGTGGCCTGGTTGAAGAGCTGATCCTTGATCCAGTCGTCGATGTCGCCGACGGTGACGTCGTCTCCGCCGACCTTGCCGACCACCAGGTCCGCGGTGGGGCCGACGACCGGCTCCTCTTCGACCTGTTTCGCGGGCTCGCACGCGAAGAACGCGACGAGGGCCAGCGCGCCGAGCAGCACGCGAACGGGAGCCATGCGGGAATCCTCCTCGGGATCGGGCGCGGCAGTCTAGCCCGCTAGCCCAGCGGCGACAGACGCCAGATGCGTTCGGCGTACTCGCGCACCGCGCGGTCGGCCGAGAACGGGCCCATCCGCGCGACCGTCAGCACCGCGCGGCGCGACCAGGCCTCGGCGTCCGCGAAGTCCGCGGCGACCCGCGCCTGCGTCGCCGCGTAGGCGTCGAAGTCGGCGAGCACGAAGTAGCGGTCGCCGTGCTCGAGCAGGCTCGCGAGGATCGGTGCGAAGAGGCCCGCCTCACCTCCGCTGAATCGGTCGCGGGCGATCGTGTCGAGCACCCGGCGCAACGGCGCGGAGGCGTCGGCCGTCGCGCGCGGGTCGTAGGCGCCGCGTGCGCGCAGATCCGCGATCTGCTCGGTGCGCAGGCCGAAGATGTAGAGGTTCTCGGGCCCGACCGCGTCGTGGATCTCGATGTTGGCGCCGTCGAAGGTGCCGATCGTGAGCGCGCCGTTGAGCGCGAGCTTCATGTTGCCCGTGCCCGAGGCCTCGGTCCCGGCGGTCGAGATCTGCTCCGAGAGGTCGGCGGCGGGAATGATCTGCTCGGCGAGCGACACGCGGTAGTCCGGCACGAACGCGACGCGGAGCTGGTCGCCGACCCGTTCGTCGCGGTCGATCACCTCGGCGATGTTCGCGATCAGCCGGATCACCAGCTTCGCCATGAAGTACTCGGGCGCCGCCTTGCCGGCGAAGAGACACACGCGCGGCGCGGCGAGCGTCGCCCCGTCTTCCGTGATCTGGAGGTACAGGTGCACGACGTGCAGCGCCGCGAGGAGCTGGCGCTTGTACTCGTGGATGCGTTTCACCTGGACGTCGAAGAGCGCGTCCGGATCGACGCGCACGCCGGCGGTGTGCGCGACCACGCGCGCGAGGCGTTCCTTGTTGGCGCGTTTCACGGCGCGGAACTCGGCGCGGAACGCGGCGTCGTCCGCGGCCGGCTCGAGGCCCGCGAGCGCATCGAGGTCGCGCACCCAGCCGTCGCCGATGCGGCGCGTGATCGAATCCGCGAGCAGCGGATTCGCGCGCAGCAGCCAGCGCCGCGGCGTCACGCCGTTGGTCACGTTCTGGAAGCGTTCGGGGAAGAGCGCCGCGAAATCGGGGACCAGCGAGGTGCGCACCAGCTCCGAGTGCAGCTTCGACACGCCGTTGACGGCGTGCGAGCCCGCGATCGCGAGGTGCGCCATGCGCACGTGCTTGGCGGGGTCCTCGTCGATGATCGACATGCGCCGCACCCGCTCGACGTCGCCGGGCCAGCGCAGGTCCACGAACGCCAGCAGGCGCGCGTTGATCTCCTCGATCACCTGGAGATGGCGCGGCACGACCTTCGCGAGCATCGCGCGCGGCCAGCTCTCGAGCGCCTCGGGCATCAGCGTGTGGTTGGTGTAAGCGAAGCAGCGGCGCGCGAGCCCGAGCGCACGGTCGAAGCCGACGCCGTGGTCGTCCACCAGCCGGCGCACGAACTCCGCCACCGCGAGCGCGGGGTGCGTGTCGTTCAGGTGGATCGCGACCTTGTCGGGCAGCCGCTCCCAGTCCTCGTGGCGCTCGCGGAAGCACGCGAAGATGTCGTGGATCGCGCACGCGACGAAGAAGTACTCCTGCAGCAGCCGCAGCTCGCGCCCCGCCTCGTTCGTGTCCGAGGGGTAGAGCACGTTCGAGATGCGCTCGACCGCGAGCTTGCGCTCGAACGCCTTCAGGTAGTCACCGCGGTTGAAGATGTCTATGTCGAAGTCGTCGGTCGAACGCGCCGAGTAGAGCCGCAGGTGGTTGACCGTGCGGCCGCCCAGGCCCACGACGGGCAGGTCGTACGGCACGCCGACGATCACGCGGAAGTCGTGCCAGTCGGCGGGCTCGCCGTCGCGCGGGCGGCGTCCGGCGCGTCCATACACCGGAACGAGGCAGACGCGTTCGGAGCGTTCGATCAGCCAGGCGGCGCCCGGCCGCCGCCAACCCTCGGGATGCTCGCGCTGCTGGCCGCCTTCGATGCTCTGGCGGAACAGGCCGTAGTCGTAGTTGATCCCGTAGCCGAAGCCGGGCAGATCCAGCGACG
>JALOQG010000334.1 GCA_025453505.1 Myxococcota bacterium
TGGCCATGAAACGAGGCTACCCGAGCCGTCCCGCTCGCGCGATCGTTGGCTCTACCAGGTACGTTCGACTGGGGAGACCTCGCATCGGGTCCATCTCGTCCGGGTCTGGTTCGACGTCGATCGGACGATCCCTGCGATCGTCACGGCCTACCGGACGAGCCGGGTCGACGAGTACTGGAGGCGTGATTCATGAGAGTCGCCTACGACGAGCGGACCGATACCGTGACCGTCGTCTTCAAGGAAGACGTCGCCGTCGCCGAGACCGACGAGGAGCGTCCCGGCGTGATCCTCGACTTCGACGCGCGCGGCGAACTGGTGTCGATCGAGATCCTCGACGCATCGAAGCGGATGACCGACGCGACACGGGTGGACTTCGAGGCGCGGTGAGCGCGATCTCCGTCCACTGCCCCGCGCCGTCGCGCACGGAGCCACGCCGGGCGATGCGTGAGTCTCCATCCGTCCTCTGCGATGGCTCAGGGATCCGCCGTGCGGATCCAACCCGCGCTCTTCGCGGGACTTCACGGTACCTTCGCCCATCATGTCGCCGTCCTTCGACGCCCAGCCCTCGCCCCTGGTGCCCTCGGACTCCGCCTTGGCGTCGATCCTGGCTCGCATTCTGGTCGAGCCGTCCGCCCCCGAAGTCGTCGCGGTCTATCTGTTCGGCAGTGTCGCCGAGGGCCGCGCGCATCGAGAGAGCGACGTCGATCTCGCGGTGCTGCTGGACTGGGCTTCGCACGCCACCGCGGCCAGTCGTTTCGACGCGGGGATCCGGCTCGCAGGTGCCGTCCAGGGGCAGCTCGGGCGCAGGGTCGACCTCGTCGTGCTGAACGACGCGCCGCCGCTGCTCGGCCGTCATGCGGTCACGCGAGGCAGGCGCATCCTCTGTCGAGACCCACGCGCCGACCACGAGTACGTCCGCGACGTGCAGCTTCGCGCCGCGGACCTGGAACCGTGGCTGCGCCGCATGCGCGCGCGAAAGCTCGCGGCGATTCGCGGCTCGGTCACGGAATGAGTCCGATCGTCGATCGCCTCGCGGAGCTGCGGCGTCATCTCGCCCATCTGCACACGCTCCGCCCCCGCGTGTCCCGCGACGCGCTCGCGCGCGATCTCTCACTCCACAACGACGTGCTCTTCTCCCTCCTCACCGTATGTCAGCTCGTCATCGACATCGCGGCAGAGCTGGCGGCGCGGCGTGGCGATCGATTCGAGGACTACACGGAAGCCGTCCGCCAGCTCGCGCGTGACCCTCGTTTCCCGTCGGCGATCGTGGTCGAACTCGAGCGCCTACCCGGGTTCCGCAACGTGCTGATCCACGAGTACGTCGCCCTCGATCTCGCCCGTGCGGTGGAGGCCCTCGATCGTCTCGAGCCCGTCGAGCGCTTCGTCGCGATCGTCGCGGAAATCGAAGCGGAAGCGCGCTGAGAAGCGGCAAAGCATGCCGACGCGCACAGCGACATCGACCTCATCATCGTTGCTGATGGCGACCGGCCCGAGGTCGAGCGCTGCAAGGACTAGCTGCCGGCGATCGTCGCCTCCCCACCGTCCCGCTATCCCTCCACCCGCGCCGCCTCCGCCAGGATCCTTCCGTCGCGCTCGATGCGGCCCTGATGGTTCTGCTCGATGCGCTTCGCCATCGACTCGTTCTCGATCATGCGGCGGCGGATGAAGGCTTCGGCGAGGTCGATGCGGGTCGGGTCGGCGCCGACGTGGAGCAGCAGCTCGCTGGCGGTCTTCGCGTTGATCAGCATCTCGGCGATCATCTTGGCGCGCAGCAGGGCGTACGAGAGATCCGTGAAGAGGACGTTCGCGCAGTCCTGGATGCGGCCGAGCGAGAGTTCGACGAGGTGGGCGAGCGCGGCGCGCTTGGGATCCTTCTCGATCGCCTCGAGCTCGTCCTTCAGCTGCGCGAGCGCGACGCCGAGGGCGCCCTTGCCCATCTCCCGTAGAGCAAAGCTGGCCTGGATCTCGCTGGTGCCTTCGTAGACGGTGAGGATCAGCGAGTCCGCGTGCAGCTTCGCGACGTCCGCGTCCATCGTGTAGCCGACGCCGCCGTAGACCTGCATCGCGTCGCGCGTGACGTCGTGGCAGATCTCGGTCGCGTAGTACTTGCAGAGCGGGGTCAGCAGGCGCGCGCGGATCTGGTCGTGCTCGAGCGCGGCGCGCGTGCGTTCGGCGACGTCGGGCGCGAGATCGCCGCGGCGCAGCGCGGCGTCGCGCGCGATGTTGAGATCGACCAGGGCGAAGGTGCGGTAGAGCAGCGCACGCGCGGCTTCGACGTTGGTCGCCATCTTCGAGAGCATCGCGAGCACCAGCGGCTGCTTCGCGATCGGCTGGCCGAACTGCTCGCGTTCGCCCGCGTAGCGCACCGCGTCTTCGAGCGCGGCGGCCGCGACGCCGATGCCCTGCGCCGCGACGCCGAGGCGCGCGTTGTTCATGAGATCGAGCATCGCGCGGAAGCCCTGGCCCTTGGTGCCGAGCCGCCAGCCGACCGCATCCTCGAACACGACCTCGCAGGTCGGCGAGCCGTGGATGCCGAGTTTCTTCTCGAGCCGTGCGACGCGCACGCCGTTGCGGGAGCCGTCGTCGAGATGGCGCGGCACCAGCACCAGCGAGAGGCCGTTGGTGGTGCCCTTGCTCTGATCGAAGGTGTCGCCGTCGCGCGCGAGCACCAGGTGCACTTCGGCGCCGCCGTTGGTGATGAAGATCTTCGAGCCGCTGACGCGCAGCGTGCCGTCGGGCTGCTCGACCGCGCGGGTCTGGATGCCGCCGAGATCCGAGCCGGCCTTCGGCTCGGTCAGGTCCATCGCGCCCTGCACCTCGCCGCTGGTGAACTTCGGCAGCCACTTCGCGCGCAGCTCGCTGCTGCCGTACTTCTCGATGTCCACCGCGACGCCGGCCTGCAGGCCGACGATCGTCATCAGGCTGGTGTCGGCGCGCGAGACCATTTCGAGGTACATGCCGTTCAGCATCGCCGGCAGCGCCGCGCCACCGTAGGTATCCGAGACCATCAGCGAGACGAGGCCCGCCTCCTTCAGCTGCGCGTAGGCGTCGCGGATGTGCGCGGGCGGACGGGCGCCGCCGTCGGGCGTCAGCTCGGCCTCGGCGTGCCAGCTCTCTCGCGCCCGCCGCTCGAAACTCTGGGCGAGCTGCGCCGTCGTCTCGAGCACGGTGCGGAACGCGCCGACTTCCGACGCGACGTCCGGCGTGCCGCCGTGCAGCAGACGCAGATAGGTGTCCCAGTCGACGAGGCGGTCCACGTAGAGTCGCATCGACGGCGTGTAGAAATCGCTCATGGGGGGACTCCTCGGATCAGTCGATCACTCGGGACTCCGCGCGAGCCCGATCGCGACGGCGTGCTCGCCGATCTGCGCGTCGTGGCGCGCGAGTCCGGCGTCGGCGATCGCGTCGACGACGTCGAGGCGTCGCGCGAGGGTCTGCTCCGCGATCCAGTCGCGGAAGCGCTCGATCGCGGGGCGCCAGGCCGCCGGCGGCGCGAGCGCGAGCTGGATGCGGTCGGCCATGTGCAGCCCCGCGTCCTTGCGCGCCTGCTGGATGCTGCGCACGACGTCGCGCGCGACGCCCTCGGCGATCAGCTCCTCGGTGAGCGTCGTGTCGAGCACGACGATCGCGTCGCCGCCCGCGAGCGGCTCGCACGCGACGCCGGGCTTCGGGTCGAGGCGCAGTTGCCACTCGCCCGCCTCGAGCACCTGCTCCGCGACGCGCACGCGGCCGTCGCCGAGCTGCTCGAAGCGGCCTTCCTTCGCGGCGGCCAGGATCGACTTCATCGCGCCGCCGAGTCGTTTGCCGACGATCCGCGAGTCGACCTTCAGCTGGAAGCTCGCCCACGCGTCGATCGACTCGGCGAGGTGCACCGCCTTGACGTTGACTTCGTCGCGCAGCAGCGCCTCGTAGGGCGCGAGCGCGGCGACGCCCGGGCCGGCGATCGTCATCGACGCGAGCGGCTGACGCACGCGCG
>JALOQG010000335.1 GCA_025453505.1 Myxococcota bacterium
CCGGGCAGCGTCGCTGTCTGTCTCTAGAGCAAGGGGCGTGCCCGCCCCGCGACGCACGGGAACGGCGCGCGAGCCTGCGCGGCAGCGATTCCTCGCGCGATCTCACGCTCGCGAGCGATCTCACGCACGCGAGCGCGCGGGCGTCACGCAGGTCCAGAGCGTGGCGAGCCCGAGCGCGACCCACGCGGGTGCGTCGCCGAGTCGCGCGGCGGGCGTCTGCACGAACGATGGGAAGACGTCCACGACGAGCGTCCCCGGCCGGTCCGCCGGCAGCCGCGCGACGACGCGCCCGGATGCGGCCACTGCGGCCGTCACGCCGCTCGGGGTCGCCCGCAGCAGCGGACGCGCGAACGTCGCCGCGAGCACGACTGCGGCCGCGAAATGCTGCTCCGCTCCGCCGCTTGCGGCGAACCACGCGTCGTTCGACAGGTTCACGAGCAGCGTCGCGCCGTCGCGGACCTGTCGCTGCGCGACCGCGGGAAACAAAACCTCGTAGCAGAGCAGCGCTCCGATCGAGATCCGCTCGTCGCCGCGCAGCACCGCGGGCGAGCGGCCCGCCGTGAGACCCGCGTCCCCGCGCGCGAGCCACGCGGGCGTCGCCTCGAAGAACGGCAGCAGCCGCGTCTTGTCGTGGATCGCGACCGGCTCGCGCGCGCCGCGATACAGGAGCGCGGCGTTGAAGCGCTCGGTGGGACGCGCCGGGTCGTAGCGCGGAGCGCCGAGCAGCAGATGCGAGACGTCGCCACCGAGCGCACGCAACGCCTTCTCGACCTGCGCGTCGTTGGCGGGCAGCAGCGCCTGGATCGCGTTCTCGGGCCACACGAGCAGGTCGATCGCCTGCGCGCGAGCCGCAACCGACGAGAGCGCGACGAGATGATCGACGGTCGCGCTCGTGCGCGCCGGATCGGACCACTGCGCCATCGGCAGCGCGGGCTGCACGAGTCCGACGCGCAGCGCGCCCGCTGGTTTCGTCGCGGCGTCGGCCCTACGTACCGCCACGTTCGCGTCGGACGGCAAGGACGCCACGCCCGTGCCCACGGCGAGCAGGACGAGCGCCGACACCGCTGCACGTGCACGCGCCGGACCGACCAGCGTGCGCGCGATCGCGAGGGCGATCGCGGCGAGCCATGCGGAGAGCAATCCCACGCCGCCGAGCGGCGCGAGACCGAGCAGGTGCGGCGACGCCGCCAGCGCGTGCGCGAGCAACAACCAGGGCAGCCCGCCGAGCATCGTCGAGCGCACCAGTTCCGCCGCCGCGAACGCGAGCCCCGCGCGCAGTGCCGCGCGACCGAGCGGCGCTCGCAGCGGATCCCCGGCGAGCGCCGCGAAGACCGCGAACCCCACGCCTCCGAAGAGCTGACCGACGAGCGCCGTCGCGATCCATGCCTGCCACCACGGACGCCCCGAGAACTCCGCCGCACCGGTCGCCGCGGGTCCGACTGCGACGGCCAGCGCCGCGAGCGATCCGCACAGCGCGCCGAGCTTTGCGCGCGCGACGAGATCGCGGCCCGCCAGCGCGACGAGCAGCGGCGCGAGCGCGACGAACGCGAGCGGCCACAGCCCCGTCGGCGGCTGCGCGAGCGCGAAACACGCCGCGCTCGCAGCGGCACAACCGAGCGCGCCACGCGACCCGACGTACGGGCGCACGGCGTGCGACGCGGCTATCTCAGCGCGAGTGGACACGTCGCCCCGCCGCTCGCGCACGACGCCGCTGCTGTGGCTCTATGCGATCGCAGCCGCCGCGCTGTTGACGATCGGCGTGCGCGCCGGCACCGCGCTCGTCGGCAGCGTGTTCCCCGGCTTCCTCGTGCTCGACAACGGCATCCTCGCGTCCGTCTATGCGCGCGACTGGACAGGGCCGCGCGCCGGTTTGCCATTCAACGGGGGCGTCGTGGTGTCGATCGACGGCCAGCCGTTTCCGGGCGGGCGCGCTCTGGTCGATGCCGTCGCCGCGCGCGAGCCGGGCGTCGAGATCGAGTGGGTCGTGTCGCATGCGGGCGAGCTCCAGAGCTGGCGCGTGCCGACGATGCGCTTCACCTGGCGCCACCAGACGCAGACGTTCGGGCTCTATCTCTTCGTCGCGGCGACGCTGCTCGCCATCGGCGGGCTGGCGCTGGCGCTGCGGCCCGACTCGACGACCGCGCGATCGCTCGCCGCGACGCTCGGGAGCGTCGGCGGTCTGCTGGCCCTGGCCGTGGATCACATGAGCACGCATGGCTGGACCGAGGCGTATCACGTCTTCGAGGCGCTCGCGCCGGCGTCGATCCTGCATCTCGCGCTCGTGTTCCCGCGCGAGCGCGTCGCGCCGCCGCTGCGGCGCCGCCTCGTCGGCGCTCTCGCCGCGCTGCTCGTGGCGGGCACGCTCGCCGAGACGTGGATCTTCTACGACCGCCCGCATCTCGCCTGGAGCTGGGACGCGGCCGTCTACCTCCTCATGGCGGCCCTCGGAGTCGCGATGATCGCGAGCTTCGCGGATTCCTTCGCACGCGGGCGCGATCCGATGGAGCGAACGCGTGCCGCGCTCGTCTTCACCGGCGGTCTCGTCGGCTTCCTGCTGCCGGCTGCGGCGCTCTTCGCCTTCTTCCTGCTCGACGTCGAAGTTCCGACGACCTGGTGGACGCCGTTCCTGGCCGTCTTCGCGTTGTTCCTGCTCTACGCGATCGTGCGACACGACCTGCTCGAAGCCGAACGCGTGGTGCGCCTCGGTGTCGGCTACGCACTCGCGACGGTCGGCGTGCTGGTCGTCTACGCGAGTGGCCTCGCGCTGCTCAGCCGCTTCGTCTGGCCCGGCGCCGAGCGTTCGCCCGTCGCCTCGTTCGTCCTCGTGCTGGGCGTCGCGATCTCGTTCGAGCCGCTGCGCCAGCGCGTGCAGAGGGGAATCGATCGCGTCTTCTACCGCTCGCGCGTGGACGTCGCGGGAGCGCTCGAAGCGGCGAGCGCCGATCTGAGCACCCTCGAGACCGAGCCCGCGATCGGCGCATACCTCGAAGCGCTGCTCGACCGCGAGCTGGGCTGCGAGTGGGTGGCGGCGCACTTCGGCGCCGAGCCGGAAGTCGAGCGCGCGCCGCTCGCAGTGCGGCCGGTGGTGTTCCGCGGCGAACGGCTCGGCGCGATCGCTTGCGGGCCGAAGCGCTCGGGCGCGCCGTACTCGGCCGCGGAGCTGGATCTCGTCGGCGGGCTCGCGTCGCAGGCCGGACTCGCCGTGCATCACGTGCGGACGCTGCATGCGCTGCGCGCCGCGCAGGAGAGCTTGATCCGCACCGAGCGGCTCGCGGCCGTCGGACAATTCGCAGGCGCGGTCGCGCACGGTATCCGCAATCCGCTTGCCGGCATCCGCGCTGCGGCGCAAGTGGCGCACCTGCGCGCGACGCGCGGCGAATTCGCGATCGAGTCGCTCGCGAACGTCGTATCCGAATCGGACCGCCTCGACCAGCGCATCCGCAGCCTGCTCGACTTCTCGCGGCCCTTCGAGATCCGTCGCCGGCCCGTCGACCTCGGCGCCTTGCTCGAGGCGGTACGCACGACGCTGCAGGCCAGTGCGGCGCATCCGGTCGCGATCGAACTCCGTACGCGGCCGATCGCGATCGACGCCGATCCTGCGTATCTCGAAGAGGCGCTGCTCGAGCTCGGCCACAATGCGATCCGCGCGATGCCGGACGGCGGGACGCTCCACATCGAGCTCGACGTGGAGCCCGGGGCGGCCGTCGTGCGCTTCCGCGACAGCGGCGGGGGCGTGCCCGAAGGAATCCGCGCGCGCGTCTTCGAGCTCTTCTTCACCACCCGGCGCGAGGGCAGCGGGATCGGGCTCGCCACGGTGAAGAAGATCGTCGAGCTGCACGGAGGCTCCGTCCATCTCGAGAGCTCCGGCGCGCGGGGCAGCGTGTTCCGCATCGAGCTCCCGATCGGATCGAGCCCCTAGCCGCGACTCGCAACAGGCACCGTGGGCCCTGCGCGCGGGGCG
>JALOQG010000336.1 GCA_025453505.1 Myxococcota bacterium
TACTGCGATCGCAGCGTCTCCATGTACGAAGCCGCGGGCCGCGCCGTGGCGAAGATGAGCAAGTAGGCGCCATGTCCATCCTCGTCGACAAGAACACCAACTTCCTCGTCCAGGGCATCACCGGCCGCGAAGCCGTCAACCTGACGCGCGAGTGCCTCGACTACGGCTCGAAGGTGGTCGGCGGCGTGACGCCGGGGCGGGCCGGCCGCGACATCTACGGCGTGCCGGTCTACGACTGCGTGCGCGACGTCGTCGCGAAGCACGGGCCGGTGCACGGCTCGATCATCTCGGTGCCGCCCGGCTTCGTGCGCGACGCGGCCTTCGAGGCGATCGAGAGCGGGATCCAGCTGATCGTCATCGTCACGGAGAACGTCCCGCGCCAGGAAGTCGCGCAGATGGTCGAACTCGCGAACCTGCGCGGTGCGCGCATCATCGGCCCGAACTGCCTCGGCCTGATCACGCCGGGCGAGTGCAAGATGGGCGGCATCGGTGGCCCGGCCGCGAACACGCGCCAGGCCTACTCGCGCGGTCCGATCGGCATCATGTCCCGCTCGGGCGGCATGACGACCGAGATCGCGAGCACGCTGACCGCCGCGGGCCTCGGCCAGAGCACGGCGGTGTCGATCGGCGGCGACGCGATCATCGGCACCAGCTACGCGGAGCTGATGCCGTACTTCGAGGCCGATCCCGAGACGCAGGCGATCGCGATCTACTCCGAGCCGGGCGGCCGCATGGAGGCGGAGCTCGCGGAGTGGGTCACCACGAACCGGAGCCGGCTCCCGATCGTGGCCTTCATGGCGGGCCGCTTCATGGACGAGATGCAGGGCATGCGTTTCGGCCACGCCGGCACGATCGTCGAAGGCAAGGAAGACACCACCGCAGCCAAGATCGAGCGCATGGAGAAGGCCGGGATCTCGGTGGCCGAGCGCATCGAAGAGATCCCGAAGCTGATCCAGAAGCGGCTAGGAGGTCGACTCTAGGAGTCGACCGACGCGCAGCGAGCCGTAGGCGAGCGAAGTCCACAGGTTGGGGAGAAACGATAGATGCCGGGCATGTTCATCGACGTGAAGGTGGACGCGGCCGTCGCGAAGGACGCCGCCCTCGCGAAGAAGCTCGTGGAGGTGTGCCCGGTGAACATCTTCGCGCAGAACGCGGACGGATCCGTCGCGATCGTCGAGAAGAACCTCGACGAGTGCACGCTCTGCGACCTCTGCATCAACGCCGCCCCGCCCGGCAGCGTGAAGATCGTCAAGCTCTACGAGTGACCCCCAACCGAGGACCGGAAGCTCCGAGCCCCGAGTCCCGCGTAGCGAGCCAAAGGCGAGCGGCGAGATCCACAAGGACGAGAGGACCCCATGCGCAGCCCCCGCGATTTCCTGAAGCCCCAGGCCGTCGGCGCGCCCGCGCCGCTCGCCGAGATTCCGTTCAAGCCTTCGCGGATGATCCACTTCTTCGATCCGTCCAACGAGAAGATGGCGGCCAAGCTGCCCGAGATCGCGAAGAAGACCGACATCCTGCTCGGCAATCTCGAAGATGCCGTCCCGGCCGATCGCAAGGAGGCCGCACGCGAGGGGCTCGTCAGGATCGGCAAGCAGGTCGAGCTCGGCGACACCGCACTGTGGACGCGCATCAACTCGCTCGACAGCCCGTGGGTGCTCGACGACCTGCTGCGTCTCGTGCTCGAGATCGGCGATCGCCTCGAAGTCATCATGGTGCCCAAGGTCGAGGGCGCCTGGGACATCCACTACGTCGATCGTCTGCTCGCGCAGCTCGAGGGCAAGGCGAAGCTGCGGCGGCCGCTGCTGGTGCACGCCATCCTCGAGACGGCGCAGGGCGTCGCGAACGTCGAGGAGATCGCGCAGGCGTCGCCGCGCATGCAGGGCATGAGCTTCGGTCCCGCGGATCTCGCGGCTTCGCGGCGCATGAAGACGACGCGGGTCGGCGGCGGGCATCCGGGCTACCGCGTCGTGACCGATCCCGATCCGCAGAACCCCGATGCGCCGCGCCCGACCGCGCAGCAGGACCTCTGGCACTACTCGATCGCGCGCATGGTGGACGCCTGCACGTCGAACGGGTTGCTGCCCTTCTACGGCCCGTTCGGCGACATCAGCGACGCCGTCGGCTGCGAGGCGCAGTTCCGCGCCAGCTTCCTGATGGGCTGCGTCGGCGCGTGGTCGCTGCACCCGTCGCAGATCGAGATCGCGAAGAAGGTGTTCTCGCCCGATCCGGCCGAGGTGGCCTTCGCCAAGCGCGTGCTCGAGGCGATGCCCGACGGCCGCGGCGTGCTGATGCTCGACGGCAAGATGCAGGACGACGCCACCTGGAAGCAGTGCAAGGTGATGGTGTCGCTCGCCGAGCTGCTCGCGAAGAAGGACCCGGAGCTCGCCAGGGCCTACGGGCTCTGAGGCCGCCCTCGCCTCGAACCGGCAGAGCCATCGTGGGCCCTGCGCCGGGGGCGGCGGCGAGGGACTAGAGGCCGAAGCGCTGCTCCCGCACGGTGACGTACCAGTCGCCGTCGGCGCGACGCGACCGCTGGGCGACCTGCAGCAGCGTCGGCGGGCGCGATCCCGACCGCGACGCAGACCGCAGCCCATCCCAGCGACGTGCTCCAGCTGGAGCCGTCGAGGAGCAGCGCCGCCACGAGGGCCGGAACCGGCACCAGGAACGGATGGGAGAGGTCGCGAGATCCACACGGCCACGGCCCTCAGCATCGCCGGGCCGCGCATCAATCGCCGGCTCGCGAACCCGGATTGCGCATCCGCTGCGAAAATCGAACGGCCCCGAGGGAAAGAACGCAACCTGGTGACGGAACCCGGCCACTCATTCCAGTAGCCTGCTGCGGGAGACGGGTGTCCCCTGCTTCCGGCCCTCGGTGTCTCGGATGGCCTCTCGTCCGGTCCCTCTCTCGACTGCTCCGCGGAGTCACTGCATGAATCGCCGACCGGGTCTCGTCACGCTGCTCGTCGGCATCGCGCTCGCGCTCGCCGCTCCCGCGCGTGCCGACCTGCAGCAGACGGTGACGTTCCGGTTCCCGTCGTTCCCGCCCCCTGGAAGCGACTTCGACAGCCTGCTCGCGCCGGGAGCGAACGCGTTCCAGGAAGCCGGAATGCACGTCGAGTCGTTCTGGGTGAAGAACACGATCCCCGCCTTCGATCCGAGCGGTCACACGCACGTGATGTTCCCGAACGACTGGGAGCAGAGCCACGGCTTCGGCCAGTCGGCGGGACTCGGACCCGATCGCCAGGGCCTCTATCTGCGCCGCGAGGACGGCGGCCCGTTCTCGCTCGAGAGCGTGGACCTGCGTCTCGTGCAGCCGGCCGCCACCAACTTCATGATCGGCGAGACCTACGACCCGGCGTTCCTGGCCGAGACGCAGCTGACCTCGTTCCCGCTGGTCGCCAGCGCGAACTTCGAGACGCTCGCGCCCCCCGGCTTCGAGAACGTCACCGAACTCTTCCTCGCGTACGACCTGACCGAGGAGATCACCGACCGCGGCGACATCGACAACATCGTCGTGTCGATCCCGCACGGCAGCTGCGCGCAGTCCGTGGCCGGCGGCGTGATGCTCGCGCACACGGGACAGGCCGATCCGGCCACCGAAGGCTGGACGCTCGAAGGCGCGGGCACCGACGTCCTCGAAGGACCGATCGGCGACGGCGGCGTGGACGCCTGGACGATCGACGACGCCTCGACCGCGGCCGGCTCCCTGCGCAGCTATGGCTATGCGCCTCCGCCGGACGTGATGTGCTGGGCGCGCAATGCAGGGCTTCGCCTGCGCGCGCGCGTCCGCATCCCCGACGCCCTGGACTCGCCCTTCGACTCCTCCATCTTCTTCTCGTTCACCGATTCGCAGCGGACGCACGAGCTGCGCCTCGGTTCGTCGGCGACCGGCAAGCCCATCGCACGCCTGAACGGCTTCGGCGTGACGCTGTCCGCGCTCGACTCCGG
>JALOQG010000337.1 GCA_025453505.1 Myxococcota bacterium
TGTGCCCGGAGCCGCAGGGCGCGTACGTGCCGTGCTGCTGGCAGGCCGGCGAGATCATTCGCTCGCGCTGCGAGGCCCCCAACGCAGCGATCTGCGAGGACCGCGTCGACACGGCGCGCGCGAACTTCCTCGCGGCCGGCGTGCGCGGCCGTCTGACCGTGCCGGGCGCGACGGTCGAAGATTGGAACGCGTGCGGGTCGTGTCCGGATTGCTTCCTGCCCTCCTTCAACTATCGGCCGAAGAGCAGCGTGCAGTACATCATGGCGCTCTCGAACTTCTCGAACCCGAGCACGGACCCGATGCGCTTCCGCTTCGGCTTCATCGCGTCGAGCGACAACCACTCTGCGCGTCCCGGCACCGGCTACAAGGAGATCGACCGGATCCCGAACACGGAGGCCCGCGGCGGTCGCGACCAGCGCTGGTACGAGCGCATCAACGACGGCGTGCCGACCGAGCCGACGCCCGAGTCGCAGCCCTTCGACGCCGCGACGACGCGGCTCCAGAACTTCCAGGTGCTCGACTTCGAGCGGCAGGCGTCGTTCTTCCTGACGGGCGGGCTCGTGGCCGTGCACGCCGACGGACGCGGTCGCGAATCGGTGTGGGGCGCGCTGCAACGTCGCGAGGTGTACGGCACCAGCGGAGACCGCATCCTGCTCTGGTTCGACTTGCTCAACGGACCGGCGGGCATGCTGCCGATGGGCGGCGCCGCGAAGCTGCAGGAGGCGCCGCGCTTCCGCGTGCGAGCCGTCGGGGCGCTCGCGCAGGCGCCCGGCTGCCCGGCGTCGGCGACCGAAGCGCTCTCGACCGACCGCCTCGACGCGCTCTGCCGCGGCGAGTGCTTCAACCCGACCGACGAGCGGCGGCGCATCACGCGCATCGAAGTCGTGCGCATCCGCCCGCAGGAAAAGCCCGGCGAACCGGTCGGCGAACTGATCGAAGACCCCTGGCGCACGATCCCGTGTCCCGGCGATCCGGCGGGCTGCAGCGTCGAGTTCGAGGATCCGGGCTTCGCAGCGGGCGGACGCGAGGCGCTCTACTACGTGCGCGCGATCCAGGAGCCGACGCTCACCGTGAACGCGAGCTTCGAACGCTGCACCACCGACGAGAGCGGACGCTGCGTCGAGGTGAACCCGTGCTACGGCGACTACCGCACGCCGCTGTCGGACGACTGCACGGCGCCGAGCGAAGAGCGCGCCTGGTCCTCGCCGATCTACGTGGCGCCGTGACGAACCTCGAGTCGCCGCCGCTGCGCCGCGTCTTCGCGCCCGACCTGATGGCGGGACAGGTCGCCCTCGTCACGGGTGGCGGCACGGGCATCGGCCGCGCGGTCGCGATCGGGCTCGCCGAAGCGGGTGCGGACCTGCTGCTCGCGGCGCGCCGCATCGAACCGCTCGAGCAGAGTGCCGCCGAGATCCGCAAGGCCACCGGCCGGCGCGTCGAAGTCGCCGTCTGCAACATCCGCGAGCGCGAGCAGGTCGAGTCCCTCGCCGCGACCGCGATCGAGCGCTTCGGCGGACCCATCGACGTGCTGGTGAACAACGCCGGCGGACAGTTCCCGACGCCCGCGCGTTCGATGAAGCCGAAGGGCTGGAACGCGGTCATCGACTTGAACCTGACCGGCACCTGGAACATGACGCAGGTGTTCGGCAACCAGATGCTCGACGGGCGCGGCGGCTCGATCGTCAACGTGATCGCGGTGATCGGGCGCGGCTTCCCCGGCCTCGCGCACACGTCGGCCGCGCGCGCGGCAGTGGCCGAGCTGACGCGCACGCTGGCCTTCGAGTGGGGCACCAGGATCCGCATCAACTGCGTCGCGCCCGGCCCGGTCCGTACGCCCGCCTTCGACGACGCGGGCTACGAGATCAACGCGTCGCCGATCGTGCGCCGGCAACCGATCCCGCGCTTCGGCACGCCGCACGAAGTCGCGTATGGAGTCGTCTTCCTCGCCTCGCCCGCTGCGACCTTCATCACCGGCGAAGTGCTCTACGTCGCGGGGGGCCAGCAGATCTACGGGCTCAACCAGGCGCTGCTCGACGATTCCTTCGAGCGGCCGCCGCGCGGCGTTGCCGCCGTGGACGACGACGCATGAACGCGCCGCGGATGGACGAGATCGGCTTCTACGCGCTGGCCGGCGCGCCCGAGTCGCCGCGCGCGCTGATCGGCGAAGTGCAGCGCGCCGAGCAGCTCGGCATCGGCAC
Source organism: Myxococcota bacterium (assembly GCA_025453505.1). Taxonomy (GTDB): domain Bacteria; phylum Myxococcota_A; class UBA9160; order UBA9160; family PR03; genus PR03. Next base: position 2,199 of record JALOQG010000337.1, read on the forward strand.
CGCCTTCCTCTCCGAGCGCTTCAACATCAAGGAAGCGGCGACGCTGTCGGGCGCCGCGGGCGCCGTATCGAGCGAGATCCGCATCGCGACGGCGGCGACCAATCACAACACGCGCCATCCGATCGTGACGGCGGCGTACGCGACCACGATGCACCGGCTGACCGGCGGCCGCTTCATGCTCGGCATCGGCCGCGGCATCCGTCCGCTCTTCGCCGCATTCGGGATTCCGCAGATCACCACCGCGCAGATGGAGGACTTCGCGCTGCTGATGCGGCGGCTGTGGCGCGGCGAGACGGTGATCGGCCACGACGGCCCCTGCGGTCGCTGGCCGGTGCTGCGCCTCGACCCGACCTTCCGCGAAGAGATCCCGCTCGGCCTCGTCGCGTTCGGGCCGAACTCTCTCGCACTCGGCGGCCGCGTCTTCGACGCCGTGATCCTGCACACCTTCTTCACCGACGAGACGCTGGTCCGTTGCGTGAAGACGGTGAAGGAGGCGGCGGAACGCGCCGGCCGCGACCCCGCGTCGGTGAAGGTGTGGTCGTGCTTCGCGACCGTCGGCGATCACCTGCCCGAGCCGCTGCGGCTCGCGAAGACGGTCGGCCGCCTCGCGACCTATCTGCAGGGCTACGGCGATCTACTGGTCGAGACGAACCGCTGGGATCCCGCCGTCCTCGCACGCTTCCGCGCGGACCCGCTCGTGCAGAAAGCGCGCGGCGCGATCGACGCGACGGCGACGCCCGAAGAACTCGAGCACTTCGCGACGCTGTTGCCCGCCGAATGGCTCGCGCCCGCCGCGACCGGCTCACCGCAGCGCTGCGCCGACGCCGTCGTGCGTCAGATGCAGCGCGGCGCCGACGCCGTGATCCTGCACGGAGCGACGCCGGCCGAGCTCGAGCCCGTGCTCGACGCCTATCGGCGCGTGCGGCCGGGCTCGACCGCGAGCGACCAGCCGAAGCGGTAGCGCCCGCCGCCGACGCGGTACTGCGGCAGCACGTCCGGCCCGCACGATCCGGTTCCGAGTCCGCGGTGCGCGGCGTCGAGGTGCAGCAGCGTCTCGTCGCGCGCGACCAGATCCGACGTGTGCAGCGCCGCGAACAGATCCTCGGCGCGGAAGCGGGACACCGAGAATCCGAACGGGCGCCCGGCGGCGACGCGCACCGCGACGCCCTCATCCGTCGCCAGCGTGAGCCACTGCGTCTCGAAGTGGTGTCCGTGTTCCTGCGGCACGGCGTACGGCACGTACTGCTCGATCACGCTCGACGCGAAGCGCCCGAAGCGGCCGCTCGCGCGGCGATCGGGATACGTCTCGTGCGGGCCGAGGCCGAGCCATTCGAGCTTCGAGAAAGCGCGCGGCAGCGAGAGCACGACACCGACGCGCGGCAGGTCGGTCCACGCCTTCGGCACGTCGATCGTCTCGGCGAAGTCCAGCGTCGCGTCCGGCCGGACGCGGATCTGCTGGCGATGGCGTACGCGCGTCGCGGGATCGGCGCCACCGAGTTCGGCGTCGAGCCGCACGAGCGCCGATCCGTCACGCTGCGGCCGCACGCTCGCGCCGGTGGCGCGCCGCGCGAGGCGGTCGAGACCGAGGCGCAGCCACTCGCGCAGCACGCCCTGCGCGTCGCGCATCCAGCCCTGCTTGAGGCCGTCGTTGTCGGTCGCAGCGCGCCACGAGGTCGCCACGGGGCCGCGTTCGAGGATCGCGTGATCGCCCACCGCGAAGCCGCCGATCGCCGCGTTCG
>JALOQG010000033.1 GCA_025453505.1 Myxococcota bacterium
TGCACAACCTGCGCGCGATGGGCTACGCGGGCGAACTCTTTCCGGTGAACCGCGAGGGCGCCGAGATCCTCGGTCAGCCGAGCCTGCGCGACGTCGCCGAGGTGCCCGTCGGCCAGGCGGATCTCGTCTTCGTGTGCACGCCCGCGAAGTCGAACCTCGAGCTGCTGCGCGCGTGCGCGAAGGTCGGCGTGCGCGCGGCCTTCATCGCGAGCGCCGGCTATCGCGAGGCGGGCGCCGAAGGCATCGAGGCCGAGAGGGAACTCGTCGCGACCTGCGATGAACTCGGCATCGTGATGGCCGGCCCGAACGGGCAGGGCGTCGTCTCGACGCCGGCCTCCATGTGCGCGCAGATCGTCGCGCCGTATCCGCCGAAAGGCGCGATCTCGGTCGTCAGCCAGAGCGGCAATCTCGTGTCGTCGTTCCTCAACTACGCGGTACAGACGGGCGTCGGCATCGCGAAGGCGGTGTCGTCGGGCAATTCGGCGCAGACCGGCATCGCGGACTATCTCGAGTACTTCGCGGCCGACCCGGACACGAAGGTCGTGCTCGCGTATCTCGAAGGCGTGCCGGACGGGCGCAAGCTGGTGGCCGCGATCCGGCGGCTGACGGCCGTGAAGCCGCTCGTGCTGGTCAAGGGCGGCGTCGCGGCCGAGGGCCAGCGCGCCGCGCTCTCACACACGGGATCGCTCGCGACGAACGACCGCGTCTTCGACGGCGTGTGCCGCCAGCTCGGCGCGATCCGCGCGCCGAACGTCGAGATCGCGTTCGAGTGGGCCGCGACGCTCGCGACGCAGCCGCTGCCGAAGGGCCGACGCACGATCGTGTTCACGACCGCGGGCGGCTGGGGCGTGCTCGCCGCCGACGCCTGCGCCGAGGCCGGCCTCGTGCTGATGCCGCTGCCGGACGCGATCAAGACGCAGATCGACGGCATGGTCCCGGCGCGCTGGAGCCGCAACAACCCGGTCGATCTCGCGGGCGGCGAGACGCGCGACACGGTGCCCGCGGTGATCGATCTCATCTGTGCGCACCCGGACGTCGACGCGATGATCCACCTCGGACTCGGCATCCAGGCCGCGCAGGCGAACCTGTTCCGCCAGGGCGGCTTCTATCCGGGCCACGACCTCGCGCGCATCGTCGAGTACCACGAGCGCCAGGACCGCCGCTTCGCCGAAGCCGCGCGTGACGCCAGCGTGCGTCACGGCAAGCCGGTCCTCACCGCCACCGAGCTGGTCCACACCGACCGCGACTACGGCAACAGCGGCCCGCTCGGCGTCAAGGAGTTCGGCCGCGTCTGCTACGCGAGCGCCCACCGCGCGGTCTCCGCACTGCGCACGCTGGTGGACTGGTCGGAGATCCGCTCGCGCGACTGATCACCAGCGCCGGCCGCCCATCGCGCGGCGCAGCGCGGCGAGCGCGGTCGCGTCGAGCTGCGGGAGCGCGCCGTCGATCGTGTCCCACGCGCCTTTGCACTCGACGTAGATGTGGCGATCCGGGCGAACGCGGGGATCGTCGTCGAGGAGCCCCGCCGGCGCTTCGAACCAGTCCGCGCCCGGCCGCGGGTCCGGCACCGGCGAGCCGCAGCGCGAACAGAACGCCGTGCGATAGCCGGGCGGCGTCTCGCGCACGGGCGCTTCGAAACGCCGGATCAGCTCCGCGCCGTCGAGCAGGCGGAAGTCTTCCGTGCGCACGCCGACGCCGGCCACGTACGCCGAACCCGACGCCTTGCGACAGCGCGAGCAGTGACACAACTCGAAGGGTCCGACGGCGCGCGTGATCTCGAACGTGACGCCGCCGCAGAGGCAGCTGCCGCGAATCGGTCGGTCGGGCATGCCGCGGACGCTGCACTGCGTCTTGGCGCTCCGCAAGGGGATGGCGCGCGCGTCTATGCCGGCTCTTCGAAGTCCCTTGCGCCGTGATGCACCGCAAGGATGTGTACTCCGCCCGGGCCAACGAGCCGGTAGACGATCCGATACGGTCGATGGATGACCTCACAGATCTCTCGAACGCCCAGCTCCGGCACGACGCGTCCAGACTCCGGAAAGCGGATCAGTCGATCGGTCGCAGTGATGATGCGCGCAACTACGAGAGCTGCGAACGCAGGCGATGTCTCGGTCAAGTACGCCCGGATCGCGGCAAGGTCGCCGCGGGCGCGAAGCGTCCACCGGATGGTGGTCACGCCAGGAACTGCTTCTTCATCTCTTCGTGGGGGACCAGCTCTCCGGCTTCGGATTGCCGGAGGCCTTCCTCGACCTTTGCCAGGAAGCAGAGCCGCTCGATCGCATCCTCGAGCGTGGCGTCATCCGGTAGCTTCTGGAGCGCCTCGAGGGCGCGCTGTTTTCCGGAATGGCTGTGCATTTCGGCAAAGTAGCAGGGACCTTCCGCGGCTCGCTGCTGGGGAACCCGTGAAGGCTCGTGGACGCGTGTACTCCTCGGGTGCTCACGGAGAAGGTCGACTCGGCGAGGTCGCCCCACACGACGACGCCCCGTCCGTCCGCGTGGATTGCAGGACGGTTGTCGCGATCGGGGCTCACTCCGAGGTCGTCGTCGCGCTTCCGCTGCCCGGATCCTTCGCGACGCCTCGCAGCACCTCGTTCGTCAGCTGCCACGCCGCGTCGATCCCCTCGTCGGCGACGCCGAGTCCGACGCTCGTGCGCACTTTCACGAAGCGGTCGCCGTCGGGGACGAGTACGACGAAGGAGCCGACCTCGTGCTCGGGCTCGAACCAGCGCAGGAATGCGGCGAAGCCCTCGACGTCGCGCGGCCCGAGCGGGAAGGTGCCCTGCACGGCGCGTTCGACTTTCGCGCCCGCGTGCGCAGAGAGCGCGTCGCCGACGACGCCGCGGAAGTGTGTCGGCGGATCGGGCACGCCGCCGTAGGAAGCGGGGTAGAGGTAGAGGGTCAGCCAGACGCCGCTCTCGGGACACAGGTATGGGACCGAGGTGTTGTCGCCGTCGGCGTCGTAGTTGTGCGGCCAGTCGCGGCGGCACGCGCCGCGCATCGCTGCGAAGCGATACCCGGTGCGCTCGTGGACGAAGTCGCCCGTCGCGGCGTCCGCGCGCCAGCCGTGCGGCAGGCCCTCGCCGGGATCGGCGGTGCCGGGGCCGCCGCGGGGCGGGGAGGCACAGGCGGCGAGCGCGAGCGCCAGCACGGCGAGGCCGACTCTCATGCGGGCAATCATTCCACCAACGGTACGACACGCCCAGCGGGAGACGAAGAGTTGCGCGGGTCGCTGGAGGGGAATGCTCGCCGCTCCAGGTTCCCGGACGACGACGGCGCATGGCACCGGCGTAGTCGTCTCGGTCCGTACGGTGCACGCGAGTGGAGCCGCTACCGCCCCGCGAACACCCCCGCGAGCTGCGGCACCTGGGCGGCCGGCGACCACGCCGCCATACCGACCGTCCACACGAGCGTGTCGGCGCGCAGCGTGCCGGCCTGCGCGGCGCGCGCGAGGTCGTCGAGCGTGAACGGGCCCGTCGCCTGACCGCCCTGCACGACGTGCCACGCGGGCGGCGGCGGGGGCGGCGGCGGCGTGTTCATCGTGGGGCTCTGCGCGGGGCCGATGCGGTTGGCCATCGCGAGGCCCATGCCCATGCCGATGCCGCCGGCGGCGATGCCGCCCGCAGGGTTTGCGGCAGCGACCTTGGTCGCGGCGCCGATCTGGTACTGCTGGTAGGCCGCGAGGTCGTCGATGACCTTCATCGAGGAGCGCGCGTCGAGCGCCTTCTCGACTTCCTCGGGCACCGAGACGTTGACGATGAACAGGTTCGGTACGTCGAGGCCGTATTCGTCGTCGACGCGCTCGACGACCAGCCGGCGCAGCTTCTCGGCGAGATCGCGCTGGTTGCCCGCGAGATCGACGACCGACATGTCGGCGGTCGCGACGAGATCCGCGAAGGCCTGCGCGATGATCGAGCGCAGCAGCACCGAGACTTCCTCGGCCTCGAAGATCGAGTCGGTGCCGACCAGCTCCTGGAGCAGCGCCTTCGGGTCGACGGCCTTGAGCGTGAAGGTGCCGAAGGCGCGCACGCGGATCGGGCCGAAGTCCGGGTCGCGGATCAACACGGGGTTCGGCGTGCCCCACTTCAAGTCGGTGACCTGGCGCGTCGCGACGAAGTAGACCTCGGCCTTGATGGGCGAGTCGAAGCCGAACTTCCAGCCCGCCAGCGTCGCGAGCACGGGCAGGTTCTTCGTCTCGAGCGAGTAGCGGCCCGGGCCGAACACGTCGGCGATCTTGCCCTGGTGGACGAACACCGCCGTCTGGCCGGGGCGCACGATCAGTTGCGCGCCCTGCTTGATCTGGTTGTGATAGCGCGGGAAGCGCCACACGAGCGCGGCGTGGCTGTCGTCCACCCACTCGACGATGTCGATGAGTTCGGCGCGCAGCTTCTCGAAGAGACCCATGTGCGTTGCCTCCTGGCTATTTCAGAAGATCGACGAGAAATTCGAGCAACGACCCCGAACGGTTCGGGATCGACGTGGTCCAGGCGTTGCGGCGTTCGGCGCGCTCGCGCTCCTCCGCGATCAGGCGCTCGCCGATCACCATCGCCTTGAACTGTTCGGCGTTGAGCTTCGGGCCGCTCGAGAGGCCCGGCGTCTCCGCTCCCTGCGGCGCGTCCTTGAGGCCACCGCCGGCGATGAAGGCCGCGATCTGCTCGAGCTCGTCGGCGTCGAGCCAGGTGCCGTGCGCGCCGCACCAGTCGACGATCACGCCGGAGCGCTTGCCGTAGTTCTTGCGCGTCATGCGGTCCTTGCAGACCGGGCAGCTGCGGTAGGCGAAGGCGCGTTCGACGCTGCGCGGTTTCGCCGCGGCGAGCGGGATGCCGGAGGCGGCGCGCTGGCGCGCGGCTTCGAGCGCGCGCGCGACGAGCGAGTCGAAGCGGTCGCCCGCGGCCCACAGGCCGTTGCACTTGCCGCACTCGCGCACCCACACGCCGCCGACGCCGCGCACCGCGAGCTCCTGCTCGCAGACCGGACACGCGATCGGGTCGTCCTGTTCGTTCGGCAGCGGCTCGGGACGGAACTCGACGCCGCAGCCGGTGCAGAACTTCGCCGCTTCGGCGTTGCGCGCGAAGCACTCGGGACACAGCAGGGAGAGCGTCAGCGCGGAGGTGTCGAGCACCGCCGCGTTGCAGTAGTCGCAGCTCTCGGCGCCCTCGCGCAGCAGCGCGCCGCACGCGGCGCAGCGCTGGACGGCGGCGTCCACGGCCGCGTGCGTCTCGTTGCGGACGGTCGCGCCGCAGCGGCACTCGAAGTGCGGCTCCGCCACATCGGTGACGTCGAACTGGGAATGGCACGAGCGGCAGGCGACGAGCTTCACGCCGCGGAAAATCGGCGGAACCGGGCCCGGGCTTGAGGAGAGCCCCGGTTGCCTACTCCCGCGAGAGGTAGGTCGTCTCTTCGAGGGAGGCCTGGTAGCGCTTGAGGAGGAGCTGGGCCTCTTCGCGGGGGAGTTCGCCGCGCTCGACGGCGGCTTCGGCCGTCTCGGCGACCTTCGCGATCAGCTCCGCGTGGTCGTACTCCACGTAGTCGAGCACCTCGCGCACCTTGTCGCCCTGCACGACGTGCTCGATCAGCGTCTTGCCGGCGTCGTCCACGCGCACGTGGACGGCGTGGGTGTCGCCGAAGAGGTTGTGCAGGTCGCCGAGGATTTCCTGATACGCGCCGACCAGGAACACCGCGATGTAGTAGGGCGCACCGTTGAGCGCGTGCAGCTCGAGCGTCTTGCGCACGTCGTGCTGGTCGATGAACTCGCCGATCTTGCCGTCGCTGTCGCAGGTGAGGTCCGCGATGATCCCGCGGCGCGTAGGCTCCTGCTCGAGGCGGTGGATCGGCATGACCGGGAAGAGCTGCTTGAAGCCCCAGTGGTCCGGCATCGACTGGAACATCGAGAAGTTGCCGTAGTAGGTGTCGGCGAGCGTCTTCTCGAGGTCGGCGAGTTCCTCGGGCACCTGCGGCAGCTCGCGCACGATGCGCAGCAGCTTCTCGCAGGCGGCCTGGTAGAGCTTCTCGACGCGGGCGCGCGCGCGCAGGTCGAGGTAGCCGAGCGCGAAGAGCGTGCCGGCTTCTTCCTTGAGCTGCACGAGATCGTGCCAGCCTTCGAGCGGGTTCTTGCGCGAGAGCGAGTTCCAGATCTCGTAGAGGTCCTGCACGACGCGCGGATCGTCCTCGGTCGCCGGCTCGGGCGCCTCCGCGATGCGCAGCTCGGACACGCCGAGCACGTCGAAGATCAGCACCGAGTGGTGCGCGACCATCGAGCGGCCGGCTTCGGTGATGATGTCCGGGTGCGGCACGCCCGTCTCGTCGCACGCCTCCTGGATCGAGGAGACGACGTCGTTGGCGTACTCCTGCACGGTGTAGTTCATCGACGAGTGGAAGTTGGTCTGCGAGCCGTCGTAGTCCACGCCGAGCCCGCCGCCGACGTCGAGCAGCGAGGGCCGCGCGCCCATCGCGTGCAGGCCCACGAAGATCCGGCACGCCTCGCGCAGCGCGTCCTTGTGGGCGCGGATCGCGGTGATCTGCGAACCGATGTGGAAGTGCATGAGCTCGAGGCAGTCGAGCATCTTCTCGGCCTTGAGCCGGTCCACCGCCTCGACCATCTCCGCCGCCGAGAGGCCGAACTTCGAACGTTCGCCGCTCGAGTCGGCCCACTTGCCGACGCTGCGGGTCGTGAGCCGCGCGCGCACGCCGATGTGCGGACGGATGCCGAGCTCGCGCGAGACGCGGACCACGAGATCCAGCTCCGGGTAGCGGTCGATCACCAGGATGGGCGTGCGGCCGAGACGCTGCGCGAGCAGCGCCGTCTCGACGTAGGCGCGGTCCTTGTAGCCGTTGCACACGAGCAGCGCGCCCGGCGTGTCGAGCAGCGCGAGCGCGATCAGCAGCTCCGGCTTCGAGCCGCACTCGAGACCGATCCGGTGCGGCGCGCCGTACTTGACGATCTCCTCGACGAGGTGGCGCTGCTGGTTGACCTTGATCGGGTAGACGCCGCGGAAGCGGCCTTCGTAGGCGTAGTCGGCGATCGTCTTCGCGAAGGCCTTCGAGAGCCCGCGCACGCGGGTCGCGACGATGTCCGAGAAGCGCACGAGCAGCGGCAGGCGCAGCCCGCGCTCCTGCAGGGTGGGAAGCAGATCGTAGAGGTCGATCGCGGGTCCGTCGGGTCCGCGCGGCGTCACCTGCACGTGTCCGCTGGCGTTGATCCCGAAGAATCCGGCGCCCCAGCTCGCCACCTGATAGAGCTCGGCGCTGTCCTTGAGCGACCAGGTCTTCATCGGCGCTACTCCCAGTCGGTTCCGACCGGACGGGTTCCGACCGGACGCGTGGATAGCGTTTTCTCAAGGGGGCGAAAGATCGAGCGGCTCTTCGCGCTCGGCGCCGGTCGCGAGTTCGCGGATCTTCACGACGCCGCGAGCGGCTTCCTCGGGCCCGACGAGCCAGACGCGAGCGGCGCCACTCTTGTCGGCGTCGGCGAAGATGCGCTTCGGACGTGCGTCGCCGATCGCGAGCTCGACGGCGCGGCCGGCGGCGCGCAGCCGCGACGCGACGCGGATCGCGGCGGGACGTTGCGCCTCGCCGAGCGCCGCGACGACGTCGTCGATCCCGCGCGCGAGCGCCGGCAGCAGACCCTGGTCGGCGAGCAGCTCCGCGATCACGACGTCGCCGAAGCCGAAGCCGACCGCCGGCATCGATGGCCCGCCGAGCGTCTCGAGCAGGCGGTCGTAGCGGCCGCCGCCGCACACGGCGCGCAGCTTCTTGCCGGCGTCGTACGCTTCGAAGACGACGCCGGTGTAGTAGGCGAGGCCGCGCACGACCGAGGCGTCGAAGTCCACGTAGTCCGCGACGCCGTACGCGTCCAGCAGTTCGAAGAGGCGACGCAGATCGGCGATCGCGCGCGAATCGGCGGGCGCGGCGGCTGCGGCGTCGTCGAGACTGGTGACGCCGAGCAGTGCGACCACGTCGCGCGCTTCGGCCGGACTCAGCCCGACCGCGCCGGCGGGATCGGCGAGAAGCTGCGTCACGGCGTCGGCGCCGATCTTCGAGAGCTTGTCGATGATCACGCAGAGCGGCGCGAAGGCGTCCGGCCGCGTCGCGAGCACGCCCGCGCGCAGCGTCTCCTCGAGCAGCGCGCGGTTGTTGAGCTGGACGCGCACCTGGCCGTCGCCGAGTCCGATGCGGCGCAGCAATGCGAAGATCGCCGCGATCAGCTCCGCCTCGGCGGCGACGCCCGGCTCGCCCCACAGATCCATGTTCCACTGGTAGTGCTCGCGCTTGCGGCCGCGCGTCATGCGCTCGTAGCGCCAGTTCTGGGTGACGGTGAACCAGCGCAGCGGCAGACGCAGGCCGCCGGCGCGCGCGAGAACCATGCGTGCGATCGACGGCGTCATCTCGGGCCGCAGCGCGAGGTGCCGGTCGTGCATCGTGAAGTGGTAGAGCTGCTCGACGATCTCCTCGCCGGCCTTGCGCGTGAACAACTCGGCGTGCTCGACCACCGGCGCGTCCACTTCCTCGAAGCCGAAGCCGCGCGCGACGGCACGGAAGTGGTCGAAGAGCCAGCTTCGCAGGCGCAGGTCTTCGGGATAGAAGTCGCGCGTGCCGCGCGGCGCCTGGAGATCGGCCATGGGCGCAACCGTTACCAAATGCCACCCGGCTCCGCGCGGCAAGCCGGTCGGCGGAGGTGGCTGCGCTACAAAGCCGCGTTCTGCCAAGGAGGACTCCGATGAAGACGCGACCCACGATGTTCGCCGGCGCTCTCTGCGCACTGCTCGCCTGTGGCGGCGAGACCGAACCCCCGGCCGCGCAGGCGCCGAGCCCGGCACCCGCCGCACCGGCTCCGGCTGCGGCACCCGCAGCGCCCGCTGCTCCGGTGGCCGCCACCGCGCCGGTCCCCGACTCGCTCCCGCGCGGCCTGCTGCTCGCGCTCTCCCAGTTCGAGGTGTCGCCCGAGGGCAAGGTGCTGCCGAAGCCCGGTCCCGCGCGGCTCGAGATCCTTTCGCGCCAGGGCGGTGCGTGGAAGGTCCAGACCCTCGACGACCCCGACTCCAACGTCTTCCACAAGGCGATGGTCTACGCCGCTCCCGACGGCCCGGCGATCCTGACGATCGGCGGCATGAAGGCCGCCGTGAAGCTGTGGAGAAAGAGCGGCGACGGCTTCGCGCCGGTGACGACGCTCTGGACCAAGGAGTTCGGCGGCAAGTTCAACCGCATGCGCGACGTCGAGATCGCCGACGTCTCGAACGATTCGCGCAACGGCCTCGCCGTCGCGACGCACGACCAGGGCGTCGTCGCGACGATCGTCCCGACCGCAGGCGGCAACTTCGAGGTCGTCGAGATCGACGCCGAGAAGGACACCTTCGTGCACGAGATCGAGGTCGGCGATCTCGACGGCGACGGCGTGATCGAGGTCTACGCGACGCCGAGCGAGCCGAACAAGCTCGACGGGACCGAGCAGTCCGGTCACGTGACCCGCTACGTGCCTGCCAAGAAGGAAGGGCGCGTCGTCGTCGCCGATCTCGGCAAGCGCCACGCCAAGGAGATCCTCGTGCGCGACGTCGACGGCGACGGACGCGACGAACTCTACGTCGCGGTCGAGGCGCACACGGAGGGCAAGGGCGCGCAGACGCGCATCCTCGAGCCGGTCGAGATCCGCCGCTTCGACGCGGGCACCGATCCCACGGCCGGCACTGCGATCGCGACGCTCGAAGACCGCCTGTGCCGCTTCCTGACGGCCGGCGACGTCGACGGCGACGGCAAGAAGGAGATGGTGGCGGCGGGCTTCAAGAGCGGCCTGTGGCTGCTTCGCCCCGGCGCGGATCCCAAGGGCAAGTGGGACGTGAGCCTGATCGACGCGAACTCCTCGGGCTTCGAGCACGCTTCGCTGCTGACCGACCTCGACGGCGACGGCACCGACGAGCTCTACGTCGCCAGCGACGACCAGGGCGAGGTCCGCCGCTACGTCTGGAAGGATGGGAAGTGGCAGAAGACGGTGATCCACACCCGCAAGCCGGCGGGCTCCGCCTTCACCTGGAACCTGATGCCGGTGCCGGTCGAGCTGCTCCCTTGACCCCATGCGCTTCAGGTCCGGCCGCGGGTTCCGAATCTCCTGGAGCCCGCGGCCGGGCGGGCGCCGACCGAGGGCGTCTGGTTGTCACCGGACGGGTTGGGGGCTAGGAATCGCGCGCTCCATCTCCTTCGCCCCGTGGGGAGTCCTCGTTGGCCAAGTCGCTCATCATCACCGAGAAGCCGAGCGTCGCGCGCGACATCGCGAGCGCGCTCGGCGGCTTCCACGAGGAAGAGGGCTTCTTCGAGAGCGACTCCTGGGTGCTGACCTGGGCGGTCGGTCATCTCTTCGAGCTGCTCGAGCCCGAGGAGATCGATGCCGAGTACAAGCGCTGGACGCTCGCCAACCTCCCGATCATTCCGGACGAGTTCAAGACCAAGCCGAAGGCCAACCAGAAGGAGCGCGTGCGGACGATCCGCAAGCTGCTCGAACGCAAGGACGTCGATGGTGTGGTGAACGCCTGCGACGCCGGCCGCGAAGGCGAGCTGATCTTCCGCGAGATCGTCGAACACTTCGGCGACACGAAGCCGATCCGCCGGCTGTGGCTGCAGTCGATGACCGAGGACGCGATCCGCGACGGCTTCGCGAACCTGCGCCCGGGCGAAGAGCTCGCCGGCCTGGCGGCGGCCGCCCAGGCGCGCGCGCTGACGGACTGGCTGATCGGCATGAACGCGACGCGCGCGCTGACCAAGCGCCTCAAGGGCCGGCGCGAGAAGGGCGCGTGGTCGGCCGGCCGCGTGCAGACGCCGACGCTGGCGCTGCTCGTCGAGCGCGAGCTCGAGGTGCTGGCGCACGTCCCCAAGCCTTACTGGCGCCTCGTCGGCAGCTTCGATCACGCCGGCAACGCGTACACGGGCAACTGGTTCGATCCGGCGCTCGACGACCCGAACGACGATGCCACCCGCGACGACCGCGTCTTCGACGAGGCGCGCGCGCAGGCGGTCGCCGCGAAGGTGTCGGGCCACGCGGGTGTCGCGGAGGAGACGCGCAAGCCGTCGCGCGAGACCGCGCCGCCGCTCTTCGATCTGACGAGCCTGCAGCGCGAGGCGATCCGCCGCTTCGGCTGGACCGCGCGCCGCACGCTCTCGGCCGCACAGCGCTGCTACGAGGCGCACAAGATCCTGACCTATCCGCGTACCGATTCGCGCTGCCTGCCGAACGACTATCGCGAGAAGGTGCGCGAGATCCTGGCGGGCTTCTCGACGGCCGGTCGCAGCGCTTCGAAGGACGACCCGATCGGCGACTACGGTGCTGCGGCCGATCGCCTGATCCGCAGCGGGCTGCAGAACGAGAACCGCACCTTCGACGACACGAAGGTCTCCGACCACTTCGCGATCATCCCGACGGGCCGGCTGCCCGGCGCCGCCGTCTCCGGCGACGACCGCAAGATCTTCGACCTCGTCGTGCGCCGCTTCCTCGGCAACTTCCATCCGCCGGCGGTGTGGGAGCGCGTCGAACGCGTGACGGTCGTCGAGGGCGAACGCTTCCGCTCGCGCGCGCGCACCTTGACCGAGCCCGGCTGGCGTTCGATCGGCGACGTGCCGAGCGCCCCCGGCGTGCCCGACGCCGAAACGGGTCAGGAGCGGCGCCCGTTCGGGCGCAAGGCGCGCGAAGCCGTCGCGCCGAGCATGGACGACGAAGTGATCTCGTCGCTGCCGCCGCTGCGCGCGGGCGCGACCGAGTCGTCGGGGATCGAGGTCGCGACGACCGGCGTCGAGATCGTCGCGGAGCAGACCAAACCGCTGCCGCGCATCACGGAAGCGCGCCTGCTCTCGCTGATGGAGAACGCGGGCAAGGATCTCGAGGACGAAGACTTCGCCGCCGCGATGCACGAGCGCGGACTCGGCACGCCGGCGACGCGCGCCGAGATCATCGAGAACCTGATCGCCAAGGGCTACGCGGTGCGGCTCGGCCGTGCGATCCGCCCGACCGCGAAGGGCATCCGCCTGATCGACATCCTGCGCCGCGTGCACATCGACGGCCTGACTTCGGCCGAGTTCACCGGTGAGATGGAGCATCATCTCGCGGAGGTCGAGCACGGCCAGCGCAACGCACGCGAGTTCATGGACGAGATGCGCGCCTACACGCGCGAGATCGTCGAGCACGCCAAGACCTTCGAGTACGAGGATCTCTACGCGTCGGAGCCGGATCTCGGTCCGTGCCCGAGCTGCGGGCGTCCCGTCGTCGAGGCGCCGTGGTTCTACCGCTGCCAGGAGAAGCCGGAGCGCGATCCCGATTGCACGCTGCGCATCTGGAAGGACACCTCGGGCCGCTACATCGACCGCGGCACGGCGCGCGCGCTGGTGCAGGACGGGAAGACCGGCGTGCTCGAAGGCTTCACGGCGCGCAACGGCCGCACCTACCAGGGCGTGCTCGAGATCGAGCGCGAATCATGGAGCGTGAAGGTCAAGCCGACGGCCTGGGAAGAGGGCACCGTCCGCGAGGACCCCGAGTACGAGGTCAACCCGGACCCGCTCGGCTCGTGCCCGTTCGAGGAAGACTGCCACGTCGTCGAGTCGCCGCTGCACTTCCTGTGCGAGCGCAAGCTGAAAGAGGTGGATCTCGAAGCGGGCGTGGAGCGGCCGAAGAGCTGCGGCTTCACGCTCCCGCGGACGGTCTGCAAGCGTGAGGTCACGCGCGAAGAGGCGATCGTCTACGTCACCAACAAGCGCACGGACCTGCTGACCGATTTCACGTCGCGCTACGGACGGCCGTTCTCGGCCACGCTCGTGCTGCGCGACAACGGCCGCCATGGCTTCGAGTTCCCGCCGCGCGGCGCGAAGAAGGACGCGGCGGAGGGCGCCACACCCGCGGAAGGCGAGGCCGCGACGCCGAGCTCGAAACCGAAGCGCGGCAAGCGCGTGATCGCCGCATCCGCCGGCGATGACGCATCCGCCACCCCGAAGAAGCGCGCCGCCAAGAAGCGAACGGCGCGCAAACCCGCCAAGCCGCGCAAACCCGCTGCGAAGAAGTCCGACGCTCCCGCCTGACGCACTGCGTTGCCGGCGTGTTGCTCCCTGCCTGCTGACTTCCGCGTCGAGCTTTTTCGTTGTCAGCCCAGCATCTTCAAGGGTATAAGAACACCCGCCGGTTCTTATAGGGGATGGGTCTGCGCGCCAGCGCCCATGCGGCCCACTTCCATTCGCGACCGGCCATTGAAAATGCTGGGGATCGGACGGGCCACGCCGGGGACGGCGATGTCCGTCGCGATGGGGGAGGGGGTCGATGTCCA
>JALOQG010000338.1 GCA_025453505.1 Myxococcota bacterium
ACCCGCATTCGCGACGTGGTTCTCGCCCGGCCGATCCCTGCTCGCGAGCGGCGTGTTCGCGATCGTCGTGACGCTGCTCGTCGCGCGGCGCGCTCTCGGGTTCCCGCGCCGGGTCGTCGCGTTCTGGCTCGGCTGGATGCCGATCGCGATGCTCCTCAACGCGAACCTGCTCCCGCTCGAAGCGCCGTTCGCGGAGCGGTACCTCTTCGTGTCGTCGCTCGGCATCGCCGCGCTGGTTGCCGCGGTCGGCGATCGTCTCGTCGCGCGCGGCCGCGCGCCGCGCGCCGTTCTCGCCGCGGGTCTCGCGACCCTCGCGATCCTCGCGTCGATGACGATCCATCGCAGCGTGACGTATCGCGACGAGATCGCCTTCACGCGGCAGTGGGTCGCGACGAGCCCGCTGCACGCCAACGCACAGGCGAGTCACGGTGCAGCGCTCGCGCGCGCCGGTCGCGACGCCGAGGCGATCGTCGCGCTGCGCGAAGCCGTGCGACTCGAGCCGACGTTGGCCGCGGCGCACTACAACCTCGGCGTCGTGCTGGCGCGAACGGGCGCGCACGTCGATGCGATCGCCGCACTGCGCGCGGCCGTGCGCGTCTGGGACGAGGACGCCGACGCCCACTATGCCCTCGGCGCCCTGCTCGCGGGACGCGGCGCCGACGACGAGGCGGCCGCGCACCTGGGAAGGGCGCTCGCATTGCGGCCCGGTTGGCCGGAAGCGGAAGCGGCGCTGGAGCGGGTCGAGGCGAAGCGACGCTGAAGGGGCCTCAACGCGCGGTCGGGCCGCCGGCCGCCGCTCGCGCGCGCAGCGCCGATTCGAGATTGCGCTGCGCCTCGGCCGACGCGGGATCGAGTCGCACGGCCTCGCGCAGCGCGGGCACCGCAGCGTCCCAGCGACCTGCACGCGCGAGCGCGACGCCGAGATTCATGTGCGCTGCGGCCATGCGAGGCGCGGCACGCACCGACGCGCGGTGATGCTCGATCGCCTCCTCGAGACGGCCCGCCCGCGCGAGCAGCGTCCCGAGCGCCGAGTGGGCCTCCGGGTGTCCAGGGTCAACGCGCAGAGCCTGCTCCAGTCGCGCGCGCGCCTCGGCCTCACGGCCGACCTGCGCGAGCGCGACACCGAGATTGGTCAGGAGATCGGGCGAGTCCGGGGCGCCGCGCAGGGCCGCCTCGTAGTGCGCGACTGCTTCGCCGTAGCGAGCGTCCTGCGCGGCGATCATCGCGAGCAGATGCTGCGCCTCGGTCGCATCCGGCGCGGTGCGCAGCCACTGCGCCGCGAAGCGGGCATCGTCACGGAACGTCGCCGCGCGACCGATCGTCAGCCCGGCGAGGAGGACGCTCGCCGCGGCGAAGACGACGATCGCATGGCGCTGCCGGGGCATCGCGAGCGCCGAGAGCGCCGCCGCGATCACGGCGGGGAACGCGAGCAGGGCGAGAAAGGCGTAGCGCTCGTCGAAGCGCGCCTCTTGCGCGAGCAGGTTCGCAGTCGGGAGCTGCGTCACGCCGAACCAGCCGACCCAGAAGAGCGCGACGCGCAGCGGTGGCGCCTTCACGACGCGTACGAACGCGACGAGCGCCGCGAGGGCGGCGATGGCGACGCCGGTCCGCGTCGGCGAGAGCCAGCCCGCGATCTCGGGCTCGTAGTGAAGCGCGGCGAAGGGCACGAGCGCGGCCTGGACGCCGAAGACGTACGAGAGCAGCGGCGCGATCGGATCGGAGAGCGCCGCGAGCTCGATCGAGCCGGGCTCGAGCACCGCACGCCGGAGCGCGAAGTAGAAGAGCAGCAACGCGGCCGGCGCGGCGTAGCGCTTCGTCCATTCGCTCAGCGCCTCGCGCCGCAGGGCCGGCGCGTCGCCGGAGACGCGACACAGATCGGCGAGGACGAAGAGCAGAGGCGTCATCACGGCCTGCTCCTTCGCGAGCAGCGCGGTCGCGAGCGCGACCCCCGCCACCCCGCGCCGCGCGCGCAGCCAGGCGGCGACGGCGATCAGCACGAGCATGGCCGGGAGCAGCGTCTCGCGGCCCGAGGCGATCGGGTACACGGCCGACGACGCCACCGGGTGTACTGCGAAGAGAACGGCGGCGAGCGCGGCCGGAGTCCGGCCGACGCGCAGGGCGGACGTGCGCAGGAGCGTGAACGCCGCCGCGGCGGCAGCGCCCGCGAGCAGCGCGTTGCCGAGGTGGAAGAGCGCCGGCCGATCGCCGTGGACGGCCTTCTGGGCGAGCAGCGAAGCCCGCACCACCGGCCGGTAGTAGGGCAGGCCGCGAAAGTGGGGCTCCGCGAAGAGCCGCGCGAGGTCCCCGACACTTTCGGGCGGCGGCTGTACGACGATCACCTCGTGGTCGTCGTACACGAAGTCGTTCCACAGCGAAGGCAGATAGACCGCGACGACGACACCGGCGAGACACAGCGCGACCCGGGTGTCGCTGCGGGGATTCGGCATCGGAACTCCCGTCCCGAGGAAGACGGCGAGCAGGGTATCCGAGGCGCCTTCGCGGACGTTCGGAAACCGCAGCACTGGGAAATGGTTTTCCGCTGGGTAGAAAGCAACTTCCTCCGCTTCGGGTCGGCCTGGGTGCGGCGAGTGGCATGGGCGGCACCCGTCGCAGTCCATCTGTTCTGATTCAGCTAGTTAGGGAGGCGCGGCGCTCCGCGGGCAATTCGTCCCGGATGGCCCGGGTCTTGCTAACTGGACCGATCGGGAAGGGGCTCCGGGTCTTCGGACTCGAGCTCGAGGCCGCCCTTCCGTCTGCGAAAGCAGCACCAGGCGGCCTCGACTCGTTTCAGGACCAGGCGCCGGGTTTCGCTGTCCGCGCAGGTGCGTGGGGCGGCTCATCTGGGAAGGGGATATTCGGATGCGGTCTCTTGCTCTTGCGCTCGGACTCTTGCTCGTGGCCACGACGGCCCAGGCAAACACCATCAACTTCGGCACGCCGACCGACAATTCGACGTGCAGCGTGGCCGGCAACTCCGGCGATCGCAGCTGCAGCCGCAGCGCTTCGATCAACAACGGCGCCAACGACGCCACCGCCAGCGCGGCGATCATCGGACAGGCCTCCGCCGACCACGGGATCACTACGAACCCGACGGCGATCGCGGACATGACGATCAGCTACGTGATCCCGTACACCGTGACGCGCACCTGGACGACGACGACGGGCCCGACGCCCCAGTTGATCATCCCGACGCAGCAGATCACGCTGAACCTGAACCTCTCGGGCGAGGTGTCGAAGGACAACTCGCAGGTCGGTGGCGGCCTCGGCCAGGCGCTCCTCGACATCTCGACCAGCAATGTGACCAGCGCGCGCTTCGGCTCGGTCACCTTCGGCAGCGACGTCAGCCAGACCGGCGGCGGCGGCCTCGCTCGCTCGCCCTTCAACATCTCGGTCCCCGACATCACGGGCACCGCGGGCCGCACCTTCGACGGCACGGCCGGCGAGATCTCGTTCGCCTTCCAGATCCCGACCAACTACCAGGACTGGACGGACCTCTTCACGCCGAACCTGTACCCGACCTACAACTGGAACTCGACGGCCTACGCGGGCACCCAGTCGTTCACGGACACGCTGACCGTGACCTTCCGCCTCCGCGCCGAGTCGCGCCCCTCGGGCTCGATCTCGACCACCGGCGGCGAGGCGCTCGCCTGCGCCGGTCAGAGTTCGCCGCTCAGCGGCTTCGACCTCGACAACTCGGCGAACTGCGGCAGCGGCTTCACGGTCAACGCGAGCGTGACCCAGACCGGCACGACTTCGGCGCTCATCCCCGAGCCCGCGACCCTCGTGCTGGTCGGCTCCGGCATCGCGGGCCTCGTGGCCTTCGGAGCCCGCCGCAAGAGCTGAGCCTCGACCCGGCCCGGGCTTCGGTCCGGCGTCCCGTCCCTCGCAGGGGTGATCGCGAAAGCGGTCACCCCT
>JALOQG010000339.1 GCA_025453505.1 Myxococcota bacterium
GCAGCGAGATCGCTCGGGCGCTCGAGCACGGGGCCGCTGGTGGCGCGCAGCGTCGCACCCATCTCGCGCGCGATCACGTTGCAGAGCGCGGTCTTCCCGAGCCCCGGCGGACCGCAGAAGAGATGATGATCGACCGGCTCGCCGCGCTCGCGCGCCGCGGCGATGAACACGCGCAGGTTGTCGCGCAGCGCGTCCTGCCCGACGAACTCGTCGAGACTGCGCGGGCGCAGCGCCGCTTCGAGCCGCCGCTCGTCGAGCGACGCCTCGCCGATCAACTCGTCGCGTCCGAATCCTTCGGGCATCCCGGCAGCTTCGGTCATCTCGACAGCCTTCGCAGTGCCGCGCGCACCTGGTCTTCGATCGGGGCGTCGCCCGCTTCATCGGCGACCTCGCGTGCGACGCGTTCGGCGCGCGCGCGCGGCGTGCCGAGATTGACGAGTGCGGAGACGACCTCCTCGAGCGCATCGCTCGCCGGCGGCGCGCCGAGACCGCCGGCTCCGGGCTCCGCCGCGACCGCCGACGCGAGTTCTCCGATGCGGTCGCGCAGATCGACCAGCAGCCGCTGCGCCGTCTTGGTGCCGATGCCCGGGATCGCGCGCAGCGCGGCGAGGTCCTCGCGTGCGAGCGCGGCGAGTAGATCGCGCGGCGGCATGCCCGAGAGCACCGACTGCGCGAGTTTCGGACCGACGCCACTGGTGCGGATCAGCTGCTCGAAGAGCGCGCGTTCGAGATCGGTGTGGAAGCCGAAGAGCACGATCGCGTCCTCGCGCACGTGCGTGTGGACGCGCAGCGAGACGGGCTTGCCGGCGTCGGGCAGCGCGGAGAACGTCGTCAACGAGACGTGCAGCTCGTAGCCGACGCCGCCCACCATCACGACGGCGCGCGTCGGCGACTTCTCGCGCAGCACGCCTTCGACGTGCGCGATCACGGCACTCTCCGGATCACGATGCGCGACGCGCCGCGTCCGCTCGCTCGCCCGACCCGGCCGCGGAACGACGCCCCACGCGCCGCACCCGCGAGACCGTGGACGGACGCCAGCGGATGCCAGGCGAGCGCGGCGGCGAGCGCGTCGGCAGCGTCGCGCGGCGGTGTCTCGGCGAGCGCCAGCAGGCGCTTCACCATCGCCTGCACCTGGACTTTCTCGGCGGCGCCCGTGCCCGTCACGGCGAGCTTCACGTGTTGCGCGGTGATCTCCTCGATCGCGAGGCCTGCGCCCGCGAGCGCGGCGAGCACCGCGCCGCGCGCCTGCCCGAGCACCAGCGCCGAACGCACGCTCCGCCCGACGAAGACGCGCTCGACGACGACGCGCTCGGGCGCGTGCGTCGCGACGATCCGCCCGATCGCGGCGTGGAGATCGGCGAGCCGCGCCGGGAGCGCCGCACCGCGCGACGGCCGTACGGTGCCGTGCGCGACATGGGCGCACTGCGAGCCACGTCGCTCGACGACGCCCCAGCCCGTTGCGACCGAGCCCGGATCGATGCCGAGGATCCGCATGCGCGGTCCGCCCAGGAGCAAACCCCACCGGAGGCGGGTGGGGACGTTGAGGATCGAGAGGCCGGGGGGTGCGGCGCAGGCTAGCCCGCCTGCGAGAGGCTCTCCAACTCCGCTTCGGAGATGTCGAAGTTCGAGAACACCTCCTGCACGTCGTCGAGGTCTTCGAGCGCCTCCGCCAGCTCCAGCATCGTCTTCGCTTGCGCGCCCGCGAGCTGCACCGTGGTGCTCGCGCGCATCGCGATCTGCGCATTCGTCGGCTGGAAGCCCTTCGCGACCAGCGCGTCGCGCACCGCTTCGAAGCGCTTCGGATCGGTCACGACTTCGATCGTGCTCTCGCCGTCCACGACGTCGTCGGCGCCCGCCTCGAGACCGGCTTCGAGCAGCGCGTCGGCGTCGAGCCCCGCGCGATCGAACTCGATCACGCCGGTGCGCGTGAACAGGTGCGAGACCGAGCCCGACTGGCCGAGGTTGCCGCCGTTCTTCGTGAAGGCGTGCCGCACCTCGCCCGCGGTCCGGTTGCGGTTGTCGGTGAGACCTTCCACGAGCACGGCCACGCCGCCGGGCCCGTAGCCCTCGTAGGTGACCTGCTCGTAGCTGGCGCCGTCGTCGCCACCCGCGCCCTTCTTGATCGCGCGTTCGATGTTGTCCTTGGGCATGTTCACGGCGCGGGCCTTCTCGACCACGAGCCGCAGGCGCGGATTGCCGTTGATGTCGCCGCCGCCGAGGCGGGCCGCCGTCGCGATCTCACGGATGAGCTTGGTGAAGATCTTGCCGCGCTTGGCGTCGAGCGCGCCCTTCTTCCGCTTGATCGTCGACCACTTGGAATGACCGGACATGGCGCGCTCGTTAGCAGAGGGCGTTCCCGGCGGTCAACGCGGCAAGGCGGCTCAGGAAACGAGCGGCGCCGCCCGATAGGCAGAACGGTGGAATGCCGGTGCGCTCGGACGTTCGAGCCCCCCGGGGTCTCCTTCTCAGGGCCTCATCGAGAGCGAGGAGCGCAGCGCGCATGGCGACGGCGATCGGCATCGACCTCGGAACCAGCAACTCGTGCGTGGCGATCGCGCGGCGCGGCCGCGTCGAGGTGCTCGCCAATCCTTACGACGAATCGATCTCGGCGAGCGTCGTGCACTTCGACGCCGACGGCGTCGTCGAAGTCGGCAATCGCGCCAAGACGCGCGCGATCCACGACCCCGAGCGCACCGTCACCGCCGCGAAGCGGCTGATGGGCCGGTACTTCTTCTCCGAGGAGGTGAAGAAGGCCAAGGTCGTCTGCTCCTACAAGATCGTCGAAGGGCCCAACCACTCCGTGCGCGTGAAGGTGGGCGAGCAGACGTTCGCCGTGCCCGAGATCTCGGCGCTCGTCTTGCGCGAGATGAAGGAGATTGCGGAAGCGCGCCTCGGCCAAGCCGTCACGCAGGCCGTGATCACGGTGCCGGCCTACTTCAACGACAACCAGCGCCAGGCCACGCGCGACGCGGGCCGCATCGCCGGGCTCGAAGTGCTGCGCCTGCTCAACGAGCCGACCGCCGCGGCGCTCGCCTACGGCTTCGGCAAGGGACTCGCGCAGCGTGTCGCCGTGTACGACCTCGGCGGCGGCACCTTCGACATCTCGGTGCTCGAGATCGGCTCCGACGTCTTCGAGGTGCTCTCGACCTGCGGCGACACCTACCTCGGCGGCGAGGACTTCGACGACCGCGTGATCGACCTGCTGGCGGAAGAGTTCCAGGCGAAGCACAAGGTCAACCTGCGCAAGGACCGTCACGCGCTCGAAAAGCTCAAAGCCGCCGCGGAGGCCGCCAAGCGCGGCCTCTCGGTGGACGACGAGACCCAGATCCGGATCGAGAACGTCGCGCAGACCGAATCGGGCGAGGCGCTGCACCTCGAGCGCACGCTCACGCGCCGCGAGTTCGCGTCGCTGGTCGGCGACCTGATCCAGCGCACCTTCAAGGTTTGCGACGAGGCCTTGCAGCAGGCGAACCTGACCGTGCGCGATCTCGACGGCGTGATCCTCGTCGGCGGTCCGACGCGCCTGCCGCTGGTCCGCGAGGCCGTCGCACAGTACTTCCAGCGCGAGCCGAAGGTCGACGTCGATCCGGATCAGGTGGTCGCGATGGGCGCCGCGATCCACGCCGCGTCGCTGGTCGGCGAAGAGCAGGCGACGCGCCTGCTCGACGTGACGCCGCTGTCGCTGCGGATCGGCGTCGCGGGCGGTCTCGCCGAAACGATCATCGAACGCAACACGCCGGTGCCGATCGAGCAGACGAGCGTGTTCACGACGTTCAAGGACTTCCAGAACTCCGTCCGCATCCGCGTGTACCAGGGCGAATCGCGCCGCTCGGACGAGAACGAACTGCTCGGCGAGTTCGAATTCTCGGGCTTCAAGAACGCGCGCCGCGGCGAAGTGCGGATCGAGGTCAC
>JALOQG010000340.1 GCA_025453505.1 Myxococcota bacterium
GCTTCTCGCGGCGCTCTTGGCGCCACGTCCGGCGCTCTTCCGGACTCATGTCGCGCAGCTTCTCGCGGATCGCCCGCCGCTCATCGGGACTCATGTCGCGCCAGCGTTCGCGCAGCGCGCGACGCTCTTCGGGACTCTTCTCCTGCCAGCGCTCGCGGATCTCGGCGCGCTTCTCCGGCGGCAGATCGCGGAAGCGCTCGCGCCGCGCGCGGATGCGCTCCTGCCGCTCGGGCGGAAGCGCCTGGAAGCGTTCGAAACTCTCGCGCACGCGCGCCCGCTCGTCGGGCGACAGCGTCTGCCAGCGCTTCGCGTTATCGCGCAGCCGCGCCTGCCGCTCGGGCGGAAGCGAGTCCCACTGCTCGCGCACGGGCGCCAGCACCTCCTGCGCGGCGGGATCGAGATCGCGCCACGCAATGGCGTCGGCCGCGTGGGCCGCGGGCGCGCACGCCAGCCAGAGCGCGACGCCGATCCGCGCGAGCGCACGACGCCGCTCAGCCGGCATCGCCTTGCTCCGCGAGCCACGTGAAGAACTCGAGATCGAGATACAGGTCGAGATCCTCGGCGGCCGCGACCGGGATGGGTTCGGCCGGCGTCGCCGCGATCGGGGCCGGCATCGCCTCGATCGGATCGGCCGGCCCGGGCGCGTCCGCCGCGCGCCACACGGCGACCGCGACCAGCGCGGCGCTCGCCGCGGCGAGGAGTCCCGCAGCGGGCACCCAGCGCGATCGCCGTCGCGCCGACGCCGCCGCGAGCGCCGTGGCGCGCGCCGCGCGCAGCCGCGTGCGCGTCGCGGGATCGATCGCGTCCTGCGCGGCGTCGAGCACCGTGCGGGTCTTCGAGAGGAACTCGCGCTCGCGGGTCTCGTCGCTCACGGCCAGCTGTCCTCGAGCGCGCCGCGCAGGCGGTGCACGGCGCGCGAGTAGTGCGTCTTCACGCTTCCCTCGGAGCATCCCATGGCGGCGGCCGTCGCCGCCACGTCGAGTCCTTCCCAGGCGCGCAGCAGGAACGCCTGCTGCTGGCGCAGCGGCAGCTCGCGCAGCGCCGCGTCGAGTCGTTCGGTCGCGCGGCCGAGCGCGAGCCGTTCGGCGGGGCCGGCGGCGGGATCGGTCGCCGCATCGATCGGATCCCGCGCTTCGCCGTCGGCGTCGCGGCCGAACCACGCGCGGACGCGGCTTCGGACGCGCGTGCGCCGGTACCAGTCGCGGATGCGGCTCTGCAGGATCGTGTGGAAGAGCGGGGCCCACTCGGCTTCGCCGCGATCTCCGTAGCGCGTGGCGAGCTTCAGCATCGCGTCCTGCACGAGGTCGAGCGCCTCGTCGCGCGAGCCCGTCGCGATCCGCGCGATGCGAAAGGCGCGCGCTTCGACGCCGGCGAGGAAGCGGTCGAGCGCAGGGTTCGGTTCCAGCGTTGTCTCGATTCCTCGCGTGTCGCCCGAAGCGCGCGCTCGTTCCGCTCGGTGCCGGTGCGCTCAGTGCCGGCGATCGAAGCGATCATGGCGGCGCTCGCCGCGGCGGTCGAGCCGTTCGTCGATGCGGTCGCCGCGCCGGTCGAAGCGCTGGTCGATGCGGTCGCCCTTCGCGTCGAGCCAGTCGGCGCGGCGCTCGTGGCCGTTCGCGTCGGCGCGCGCGCTGCGCCGGTCGAAGCGGCGTTCGGCACGGTCGCCGCGGTGGTCGAGGCGCGTGTCGATGCGGTCGCCACGCCGATCGAAGCGGTGCTCGATGCGGTCGCCACGATCGGCCGACGCCGGCCCGGCGGCGGCGACGAGCAGCAAGAAGGCAGCACTTGCGCAGAGAAGGGACTTCATCGGGATCTCCTGTCTCGGGAGACGGCCTTGCTGGCCGGCTCTTCCCCAGACAACGCACCAGCCCCGAGATCGGTTGACGCGAATTGGCAAGTCGTCCGCTGAGCGCGCGAGAGGGTTCGATGGCGAGGCGGGCGAGCGATGGCGTACTTCCGTACGCCGAGCGCAGCCCAACGAAGCCAGCGGGCCCTATCGTGCGCTCAGCGGGCCCAGAACGGATCTGCGGGGCCGCAATCGAGGGCGGGCAGGGCGGGGGGCGCCTTCGGGTCCTTCACGGGGACGGCGGCCGTGCCCTGGAAGGCGCGATCGATCTTGCCGTCGTAGTTCGCGTCCTCTTCCTGGAGGACGACGGCGTCGCCCGAGAAGGTCTGGATCACGTCGGGGCGGCGGTCGGCGTTGGTGTCGGCCTGCAGCTTCACGCGGGCGCCGCCTGCGTAGAGTTCGCGCTGGTCCGGCTTGCCGTCGCCGTCGGTGTCGAGGATCGCCTCGGTGACCTGCCCGCCGACGACCGTCGCGCGCGCGTCGAAGCGGCCGTCGCCGTTGGTGTCGAGACACTGCGCCGTGACGCTGCCGTCGGGCGCGAGGAAGAGCTTCTTGGTCGGCGCGGCGGCGGCGCCTTCGACGACTTCCTGCGTGATGCCTCGGCCTTCGGCGTCGAAGCGCGTCAGCACGTCGGGGCGGCCGTCGGCGTTCGTGTCGCGGGCTTCGCGCACGGGCTTGCCCTTCTCGAAGGCGATCCACGCGTCCACCTTGCCGTCGCCGTCGGTGTCGCGCGCCTCCTCGCCGTCGCCCGTCGCGCTCGCGACGGCGTCGGGCTTGCCGTCGCCGTCGGCGTCCTTGCGCGTCTCGACGATCTTTCCGTCGGCGTCCGCGACGATCCACGTGTCGACCCGGCCGTCGCGGTTCGTGTCGCGCTCGACGAGCTGCGTGCCGTCGGCCTGCGGGCGCGTGGTCTCGTCGAATTTCCCGTCGCCGTCGGTGTCCTGTTGGCTCGTGACCAGCGCGTCGCCCTGGTAGGTCGCGACGAGCTCCGGTTTGCCGTCGCCGTCGGCGTCCTTCTCGGCGCGCACGCGCTGACCGTTCTCGTAGAGCGTCACGAGATCGCGCTTGCCGTCGCCGTCCGTGTCCTCCTCGACGCGCGCGGGCTTCTCGGCGGCGTCGAAGGTCGTGACGACGTCGGGCTTGCGGTCGCGATTGCGGTCTTCGCTCTGCTGCGTCTTCTTGCCGTTCTCGTACTCGACGATCACGTCCGGCTTGCCGTCGCCGTCGGTGTCGGCCTCGGTCTTCTTCGGGCGGCCGCTGCCGTCGAGCTTCGTCGTGGTGCGGCTCTCGAGCCGGCCGTCGCCGTCCTTGTCGGCCTCCTCCTTCACGAGCACACCCTTCTCGTAGGTGCGGATCAGCTCGGGGCGGCCGTCACCGTTCGCGTCGACGATCTCGCGCGCCGGCTTGCCGTCGGCGTCGAACTCGACCTTGGCGTCGGGCCGGCCGTCGCCGTCGGTGTCGCGCGCCTGCTCGGTCTGCACGCCGTCCTTGAATCCGATCACGGTGTCGAAGCGGCCGGTGCCCGTGGTGTCGCGCTCCTGCCGCACGGGCTTGCCGTCCTCGAAGACGGTCGCGACGTCGAGCTTGCCGTCGCCGTCGCTGTCGCGTTCTTCGCGCAGCGGCACGCCCGCGCGGTAGGTCGTCCTGACGTCGATCTTGCCGTCGCGGTTCTCGTCCTTCTCGTCGGAGACGAGATTGCCGTCGGCGTCGAGTTCGCCCTTCGCTTCGGGCTTGCCGTCGGCATTGGCGTCCTCGGTGAAGCGCGCCGGCACGCCGTTCGCGAACTCGACGACGCGATCGACCTTGCCGTCGAAGTTCTTGTCCTCCTCGAGCTTCAGCGTCTTGCCGCCGGCATCGTTGGTGCGCCACGAGTCGGTGTTGCCGTCTGCGTTGGTGTCGGAGAGGACGCGCAGCTCCTTGCCGGTGGCGGGATCGAGCGTGACCCAGGTGTCGACGCGGCCGTCGCGATCCCGGTCCTGCTCCTGCTTCTCCATCCGTTCCTGCGGGTCGTAGAAGTTCCAGAGGTCCACGCGGCCGTCGCCGTCCTCGTCGATCTCGACGCGC
>JALOQG010000341.1 GCA_025453505.1 Myxococcota bacterium
CCACGCGCGACGGCGAGCTGTGGCGGCTCTGGTACACGTTCGTGCCTGCGCCCGAGCGGATGGCCGCCGAGATCGAGCGCCGGCTCGGCCTGCAACGAGCCGGCTCGATGCTGCCCTTCACGGTGTTCGACGCCGCGGGCCGCATCATCGGCATGACCACCTACATGAACGTCGACGCGGCGCACCGGCGGGTCGAGATCGGAAGTACCTGGACCGCCGCCTCGGCGCAGCGCAGCGCGCTCAACACGCAGTGCAAGCGCTTGCTGCTCGGCCACGCCTTCGAGGTGCTGTCGTGCATCGCGGTCGAATTCCGCACGCATCGGCTGAACACGCAGAGCCGGCGGGCGATCGAGAGACTCGGCGCGCAGCTCGACGGAATCCTGCGCTCCCACATGGTCAGCCACGACGGCACGCTGCGCGACACTGCGGTCTACAGCATCACCGCTGCCGAATGGCCGCCCGTGAAGGCCCATCTCGACTGGCAGTTGATCCGTCCCCGCTGAGAGTTCCGCTCGTCCGCCGACTGCGGCGATTCCGTTTCGGCCCGCTTGCTGCGATCCGCACGACCTACTCGAGCGATGCGGCGGCCGGCGAGCGGCGCATCGCCTCGCGGAGGCGCCCGACGCCGAGAGCCTCCGCGGTCTGCCTCGCCTCCGCGGCGAGACGCCGGGCGCGCTCGCGGTCTTCGACCGCTCCGCCGAGTGCGAGGGTCTCCGCCAGCTCCCATTGCGACCACGCCACGTAGATCGCCGCGTCGATGGCGCGATTGGCTTCGATCGCGATGGCGAACGAGCGCTCGGCCTCGGCCAGGCGGCCCGCCGTCCGCGCGAGCAGCCCGAGATAGCGCGCGAAGGAGCCGCGACACGCCACCGCGTAGAAGCCGCCGATGCGGTCCCAGTAGGATGCGAGCCGGTCGTGCAGCGCGGCCGCGAAGTCGGCGTCCTCGAGGCGCGCGCAGATCTCCGCGAGCCAGGTCGCGGAGCCGAGCAGTTCGGGATCCTCCCGAAGCCGCCTCCAATCGTCGGCGCGCAGATCTTCGAGCAGCCGGCGCGCCGGACCTGCGCTGCCCGCTTCGAGTTCGAACCCGGCGAGAGCGGCGGCCACGCACGGGATCCGCTCTCGAAACGGGAAGATCCACGTGGCGGAGGTGACGAGCTGGGCGAGTTCCGCGCCCCGGCCCTGCTCGAGCCAGACGACCGCGGTCTGGATCCCGGCGTAGGCGTCGCCGTTGGGATCGCCCGTGCGCAGCATCAGCTCGTGCGCCTCCTGGATCCGCGCCCGGGCCTCGTCGAAGCGTCCGGCCAAGGTCGCGCGCAGCGCGCGCCAGCGCGCCGGGAACGCGCGGAAGCGAGGCGCGCGATCGGCCACGACGACGCGTTCGACCGTCTCGACGTCGAGCTGCGCGCCGATCCCGTCGCCTCGCTCGAGCAGATCCACGGCGCGCCAGGACAACACGAGACAGCGGTGGGCCTCGTACCCGGAGCGCTCCGTGAGCGCGAGCGCTTCGGTCATCGCTGCGATCCGCGCGTCCAGGTGCTCGGGGGAGTGCAGCGCGTGACGGGTGGCGAGCAGCGCGGCGATCTCGAGACGCGCGTCGCCGCCCGAGCGTGCTGCGCTGCGCGCCTCGGCGGCGAGCGCCATGCGCCGCTCGGATTGGCCGTGGTACCAGAGCATCTGCGAAAGCGCGCAGGCGACCTGTGCGCGCAACTCGCTCGGCTCACCTTCGCGGGAGAGCATCTCGTACGCCTCGTTGAGCAGCGCGACCGACTCGCTGCTGTCTGCGAGGACGTGGTCCGAGAGCAGCAGCGCAGCGCGCGCCAACTGTTCGCCGCTCGCGAGTTCGCGCGCGAGCGCCGCTGCCTCGCGAGCGGCAGCCCATGCTTCCGGAACGCGCCGCGCGGCGAGCAACGCGCGGGCGCGTCCGATCGTGAGCTCGCAGCGCCAGGCCGTCGTCGGTCCCTCGACCGCTCGCAGCGCGCCGAGCGCGAGATCGCGCAGCCGGACGGCGTCCTCGAAGGCCAGCCGCCGTTCGGCCTGCGCCGCCGCACGCTCGGCCGTCTCGACGGCGCGCTCGCCCACGAGGTCCGCCGCCAGCGTCAGGTGACGCGCGACCGAAGCGAGCAGCTCGTCCGGGTGCATCGCCTCCATCGCTTCGCCCGCGCGCCGATGCAGCTCGGATCGCAGGCCGGGCGGGAGGTCGTCGTAGATCGCCTCCTGCAGGAGGCCGTGCGCGAATCGGAAATAGGGCGGTCCGGGCTCGCCGAGCAGACCCGCGCGGCGCGCCACCAGGAGCGCCTCCTCCACCTCGGGAAGAGCGCGCTCGACCATCATCGCGACGGTCGAGGCTTCGAAGATGCGACCGATCACCGCCGCCGCCTGCAGGCACTCGACACAATCCGGCGCCAGCGAGAGCAGCGTGCCGCGGATCCACTCGCGGGCCATCGTCGGCACGTTCTCGACGGGATCTCCCGCAGCGAGCGTCGCGTCCGGGAGCGAGCGCGCGAAGAGGCCGAGCAGGAAGGGATTGCCGTCCGTGCGGGCGTGCAGCGAGTCGATCTCCGCATCGCTCGGCGCGCGCGACGTCGAGGTCGTGACGAAGCGGCGCGTCTCGTCGGCGTCGAGCCCCGTGAGAGCGATCCGCTCGAAGTGCGGCAGTCGCGCCAGACGAGCGAGCATGGCGCCGAGCGGGTGGCCCGCTTCGACGCCCGGGGTGCGCAGGTTGCCGATCAGCAGGACGTGCGTGTCGTGGAGCAGGCTCGCCACGAACTCGAAGAGCTCGAGCGTGGCGTGATCCGCGTCCTCCAGATCGTCGATCACGAGGACCACCGGCGCCAATCGGGAGAATCCCTGTAGCCAGGTGACGGCCGACTCGAACGCGTCGAAGCGTGCGTGCTGCGAAACATTCTCGCCGTCGGGCGCGACCCCGAGCGAGGGAAGCAGGAACGCGAGACGTTCCCCCGGCGGTTCCAGCACCCCGTCGCGCTCGACCGATCGGAGTCGCCTGCGCATCGACTCGAAGAGTTCCACCCAGGGTCGATAGGGCGGCGCGAAGCCGGGACGCCAGCAGCGTCCGTAGTGGACCGATGCGCCCGCCTCGCGTGCCTGCTCCGCGAACTCCCGCGCCGTGCGCGTCTTGCCGACGCCCGCTTCGCCGCTGAGCACCACCAGCCGGCCGGCGCCCTCGCGTGCGGAGTCGAAGGCCGAACGCAGCATCGCGAGGACGGGTTCGCGTCCGATGTAGGCATCTCGCGGCGCTGCGTCCAGATCGAGATCGGTCGCTCCCACCTGGACCGAGCCGACGAAGCGCAGCCCGTGACCCCGCGCGGTCGCGACGAGTCGTGGCTCGCGCCCTTCGTCGGTGAGCGCGCGACGCAGGTCGCGCACCACCGAATAGAGGGCCGCCTCGCTGACGCGGGTGTCCGGCCACAAGGTCGCGAGGATCTCCTCGCGCGACACCACGCGGCCGCGGTTGCGGAGCAGCAGCAGGAGGAGTTGGGCGGGCTTGCGCGCGAGCGGCACCGGTTCGCCGTCGCGACGCAGTTCGCAATCGCGTGCGACGAACGCGTGCTGGTCGAAGCGGAAGACGGAGCTGTCGTCCGGCAGGCTACGCATGCGATCGCGTCGCATCGCGAACACCGGCGGAGCCGAGCGCCTGGACGAAGACCCGTCCGGAAGCGGGATTCCTCGCTTCCGGACGGGGCCCCGGACTCCTGGCGAAGATGCGCGCGCACGGCCCGTGCGGCCGGCGGCATCGGAGAGCCCGCCGCCCGGGACGCACTCCCGAGGCGGCGGTGCCACACGACATTCCCCGTCCCGATGGGTGCTCCGGAACGAAGGGACTCCGGGGTGCGGCTCGGAAAACTCTACGGCGGTCGATCGGAGCGCACCTAGGG
>JALOQG010000342.1 GCA_025453505.1 Myxococcota bacterium
CGCTTCGTCCTCGCGGGCCGCGCGCTGCAGATCGCACGAGCCGCGCTCCCGGTTGCGCCGATGCAGGGCGAACGCGTGCGGGTCGAGCGCCGAAAGCGCGTAGATCCGCACGCGCCGCGTCGTGCTCCAGTCGAGCAGCTCGAGCAGCGCCGCGCCATCGCACGCCGCACAGCGCGCGACGGCGACGACCGGACCGGCGTCCCATTCGAGGATGTCCTCGGGGTCGATCGCGAGCGACGCCAGCCGCGGCGATGCGAGGTGAGGGCACAAGGCGAGCTCGGGATTCATCGGGCGGGCGGCGCTTCTCGCGAGGGCGCCGGGGTGCGCATCGCGCGACACGCCGCGGCGATCGCGTCGAGCGCGGCGCGCGGCAGGCGATGCTGCGTTCGCTCGAACACCTCGCGCTCCTCGAAGCGCACGTGCGACGCGAGCAGGTCGCCGAAGCGCGAGATCTCTCCCACAGCGGGTGCGTCGTTTGCCGCGATCTCGCGCAGCGCGGCATGGTCGTCGCGGATGCGGCGGGCGCGGTCGCTCTCGCCGATCGCTTCGAGCGCGGGCAGCAGGTGACGGTCCTCGATCTGGAAGTGCGGCTCGAGCTCGAGGCGGAAGGCTTCGCGCACTCGCTGCCAGAGTTCCGCGGCGCCGGACGCGCTCGCTTCCCTGCAACGCTGCGCGAGGACGAGCGCCGTGTGGTGATCGTCGGAGAGATCGCGCAGCTCGGCGATGCGCTTCACCTCAGGCTCCGACGACCGTGACCTGCGTCCTCACGGAGTTCGCGATGAAGCAGTGTTCGTGCGCCTGGTGGTGAAGTCGTTCGATCTCGGCGGCGGACGGCCGATTCTCGCCGCCGAACTCGATCCGCGGCCGCAGCTCGACGCGCGTCACGGCGAGCTTGCCCGCTTCGTTCTTCTCCATGAACCCGACCGCGTCGTCGTCGTAGCGCTCGACGACGAAGCGCTTGCGCGCCGCGAGCGCGAGGAACGTGAGCAGATGGCAGCTCGACAGCGCCGCGACGAACGCCTCCTCGGGATCGACGCAAGCGGGGCTGCCCTTGTAGCCCGGCGCCGCGGAGCCGGCGATCTCGACGCCGCCGTCGAAACGCCACGCGTGATCGCGCGAGTACGTCTCGTAGGTGAACTCGTGCGCGCCGCGGCTCCAGGAGATGGTGGCCTTGTGCTCGGACATGCGTACCTCCGTCGGCTCGCGGGGCAGGGCGGGCGCAACGGAAGCCCGCGAGGTGCGGCGCGATGCTACTCGATGGCGCCGCCGAGGCGCTGGCGGAGTTCGGACTCCGAAATGCCCGTGACTTCGACGGTCTTCCGCGCCGACGTCGCACCCGCGACGATGCGCACGGCTTCTCTCGAAAGGCCGAGCGCCTCGGCGAGCACGCGCTCCACGGCGGCGTTCGCCTTGCCGCGCTCGGGCGGCGCCGCGACGCGGATCTTCAGCGCGTCGCCGAGCCAGCCCGCGACGCCGTCGCGCGACGCGCCCGGCACCACCTTGATCGCGAGCTGGCACTTCGGCTCGGCCACACGCTGCGCCTAGACGAGCAGGCGCGCGACGAAGCGGTGCAAGAACCAGCCGAGCGGCAGCGCCGCGCAGCCGAGTCCGTACGCCTGCCAGAACGAGAGCCCGAGCCGGTCCGAGAGCAGGAAGGGCAGGAAGAACGTCAGGCTGATCGGGATCGCGACGAAGATGCTGCGCGCGAACTCGATCGTGGACTCCTGGTTGCCGTGCTCGAGGTAGGCGAGCGGGATCACGAGCATCGACGTCAGCGGCAGCGCGACGAAGAAGCCCGCCGCGACGGGGAGCCGCCCCGAGAGCCACGAGGCCGTGCTGATCACGAGAGCGGACGCGAAGACGTTGAAGAGGAAGTGCACGAGTCCTCCGGCTGCGAGGCGCTCGCGCGTATGGCACTGCGCGGCGAATCCTCGACCGGCCGGACCGTAGCGCGGCGCGGCGCATCCCCGGACTCTATTCGTGCGACGGAGGCCGCGGCGACTGCGCGCTCCACAGCTCCTGGAGGCGTGCGTCGCGGCCGCAGCCGTTCCGGTAGTAGCGGTACCGGATCGGATTCTTCTTCGCGTAGTCCTGGTGATATGTCTCGGCCACATGGAAGCGCGTCGCGTCCGTGATCTCCGTCTTCACCGGCGCGCCGAGCGCGCGGCGCGTGGCATCACGCGACATCTCGGCGGCTTTGCGCTGCGCGGCGTCGTGCACGAAGACGGCGGAGCGGTACTGCGAGCCGACGTCGCAGAACTGCCGGTCCGCGACGGTCGGGTCGATGTTGCGCCAGAAGACCTCGAGCAGTTGCGCGTAGCCGACCTTCGCCGGGTCGTACACGATCTGCACCGCTTCGGCGTGTCCGGTGCCGCCGTCCGAGACCTCTTCGTAGGTGGGGTCGGGATCCGTTCCGCCGGTGTAGCCGACCGTCACGGACACCACGCCGGGCAGCGCTTCGAACGGCGCCTCCATGCACCAGAAGCAGCCGCCGGCGAAGGTCGCGATCGCTTCTTCGGCATGCGCTGCGGGCGCAACGATGAGCAGCAGCGCGAGCAGTGCCGCGCGCGTCACGCGCGAACCAGCGGCGGCAGCGGCTCGCCTTCGGGAACGAAGCGCAGCGCGACGCCGTTGTTGCAGTAGCGCAGTCCCGTCGGCGGCGGGCCGTCGTCGAAGACGTGTCCCTGGTGTCCGCCGCAGCGCGCGCAGTGGTACTCCGTGCGCGGCAGCACGAGCTTGTAGTCCGTCTTCGTCGCGACGTGGCCTTCGATGGCGCGATAGAAGCTCGGCCAGCCGGTGCCGCTCTCGAACTTCGCCGCCGACTCGAAGAGCGGCAGCATGCAGGCCGCGCACACGTAGGTTCCTGTGCGCTTCTCCTGCTCGAGCGGACTCGTGTGCGGCCGCTCGGTCGCCTCTTCGAAGAGCACGTCGTAGGCCTCGGCCGGAAGCCGCTTCTTCCACTCGCTCTTCGGGAGCGTGAACTTCTCGACGCCGGCCCCGCCCGCGGTCTCCGCCGCCTCCGCGCGTCGGACGCCGAGGGCCAGCCCGATCGTCCCGACGATCCCACCGAGAACGCTGCGCCGGCTCATGTATCGCACCTCCACTCCTCCTGACGCGCCGGCCACTCTGCCGTGCGCGGCGACGGATGCACGCATTGGATGCCGGCAGACGGCGCCGCGTTGCGCCGGCCGCGCAGCGTCAGCGCCGCCGCCACCAGCTGTCGACGGGCGCGCGCTCTGCCGTGGCCGGGATCGGCAACGCGCCGATCGGATCCGCGACGGAGTTCGGGGACGGCCTTTCGAGGCTAGCGAGGGCCTCGGGGGCGTCGAGCGCCTTTTCGA
The DNA here is from genome assembly GCA_025453505.1 of Myxococcota bacterium. Taxonomy (GTDB): domain Bacteria; phylum Myxococcota_A; class UBA9160; order UBA9160; family PR03; genus PR03. The sequence continues at coordinate 3,342 of JALOQG010000342.1, forward strand.
CGGCGGCGCGTTCGGCGGGATCGAGCCGGAGCAGCTGCTCGCGCAGCCGGTCGCGACACCACACACGGTAGGGCTTGGTCGGCTCGTCGTAGGCCGCGCCCTGTACCTCGTAGCGGACGCGCTTCTCGCCTCGAGCGAAGGCGTGCGCATTCGCTTCGAGGTACGGCAGATAGGCCTGCGTCACGATCGCGAGCAGTGGGCCGAGATCGTCGGGGATCGCTTCGGGGAGCGGCGCCGCGGCGAAGCGTTCGGGCCGCGCGTTCCACATCCGTGCGACCCACTCGTAGACGCCCGCTGCGCGTGCGCGCATCACGCGCGCCGGCGCGGGGTCGCAGCCGAAGTGGCGGAAGAGCGAGCCGAAGAGGCCGAAGTCCGCCTCGACGGGCCGCTCGCCGAGGACGTACGGCCGGTGCGCGAAGATCCTCTCGAGCGCGTCGATGAGATCGAGATACGTCTTCTCGACAGCGCTCCGCGTCGCCGCACCGACGCCGTCGCCGCGCACGAAGGTCCCGAGCTGGCGACGCCGCCAGTAGCGTCGCTTCAGCCACTC
>JALOQG010000343.1 GCA_025453505.1 Myxococcota bacterium
AGCCAGACCGCAAACTTCGCAAAGCCCGCGCCGATCAGGCCCGCCGCCGGCAGCGTGAAGATCCACGCTGCGAAGATGTCCACCGAGAGTCCCCACTTCACGGCGGAGAGCCTCTGCGTCGCGCCGACGCCCATCACCGACGTCGTGATCACGTGCGTCGTCGAGATCGGGAAGCCCATGTAGGCGGTCGCGAGCAGCACGCTCGAAGCGGCGCTCTCGGCCGCGAAGCCGTGTGCGGGCGTCAGCTTCACGAGTCGCATGCCGAGCGTGCGGATGATCCGGCGACCTCCGACGTAGGTGCCGGCCCCGATCGCCAGCGCGGCCGCGATCTTCACCCAGAATGGCACGTCGAGCGTCGGGATCGCGCCGCCCGCGAAGAGCGCGAGCGTGATCACGCCCATCGTCTTCTGGGCGTCGTTCGAGCCATGGCTGAACGCCATTACCGAGGCGGACGCGAGCTGCGCATAGCGGAAGCGCCGTATCAGCCGGCCCGGATGCGAGCGCTGGAAGAGCCACAGGATCGCGACCATCAGCGCGATGCCGACCGTGAATCCGACCAGCGGCGCGAGCAGCGTCGGGATCAACACCTTCTGCACGATGCCGTCCCACAACACCGCGTGCGTGCCGGAGGTGGCGATCACCGCACCGGCGATGCCGCCGATCAGGCAATGCGAGGAACTCGACGGCAGCGCCCACCACCAGGTCAGCAGATTCCACGCGATCGCTCCGACCAGACCGCCGAGGATCACCGGCAGCGTGATCGCGTTCGGGTCGACGATCCCCTTCGCGAGCGTTGCGGCGACGTGGGTCGAGACGAGCGCGCCGATCACGTTGAGCACCGCGGCGGCCGCGAGTGCGACGTTCGGCGGTACCGCGCGCGTCGAGATCGACGTCGCAACGGCGTTGGCCGCGTCGTGGAACCCGTTGGTGTAGTCGAAGAGGAGCGCGGTCACGACGACTGCGACGAGCAGCGTCTCCATGTCAGGCGTTCTCGAGCGCCACGCCTTCGATCACGTTCGCGACGTCCTCGCAGCGATCGACCGCGCCCTCGAGGTCCTCGAAGATCTCCTTCCACTTGATCAGGGTCTTGGGGTCCTGCTCCTCGCGGAAGAGCCGCGCGGTCGCGCCGCGCAGCAGGCGGTCGTTCTGCTTCTCGACCTGCTTGACGGCGCGACTCAGCTCGCGGACGTGCTCGGAGCTCGGGCGGCCGGCCAGCGCGTCGACGGTGGCTCGCGTCGCACGCGTCGCGTCGACGAGATTCGCCGACATCTCCAGTGCTTCCGGCCGTGCGGTGTGGATCTCGTAGAGCCAGACCTTCTGCGCCGTGGCCTCGATGTGGTCGAGAATGTCGTCGAGGTGACTCGAGATGCGGTGGATGTCGCCGCGCTCGATCGGCGTGATGAAGGAGGAGTGGAGCAATTCGATCGTCTGCTGGCACACGGCATCGGCCGCGTGCTCGATCGCGTGGATCGAGGCCGCGTGTTGCTCCGTCTGGCCCAGATCCCCAAACATGGTTTGGAGCTTCAGCGCACCTTCGACGCAGAGTTCGGCGTGTCGGGAGAAGAGAGTGAAGAACTCGGTCTTCTTCGGGAGCAGGCTTCGCAGCACGTGTACACCCCTCCGTCGGGTGTCGCGCTGATAGCACATTCACGAAATCGTCACTTTGGATTCACGGAAGCGGACTAGAGCTTCTCGGGCGCCTCGAAGCGGCCGTGCATGTGCTCGGTCCACATCGAGAAGAGGGCGCGCCTGGGCAGTCCGAGCGTGCCGAGCGTGTCCGCGATCGGATGCGTACCGAGTTCGAGCCGCGCGCCGCCGGCCGAGAAGCCGACCCCCGTTCCACCCTGTGTGAATCGGGTGCGGTGCGCGACCCCTTCGATGCGCGTGTAGGTCACCGTGTCCTGATCCGGCAGCGTGCGTGTGCCGCCGTGCGGGATCGAGAGCGTCAGGACGTGCTCGCCGTCCATTTCGAGGCGACACCGGACGGCGCCGGCTTCGCGGCGAATCTCGATCGACTCGACGGACTTCGGGAACCCCCAGATCGTGCGGCCCGCCTCGCAGGTGAAGGCCTGGTTCACCGGCAGCTTCCAGATCCAGGTGCCGAGCCGTCCGGCCAGCAGGTCGATCCAGCCGCCGAGCCACGGGAGACCGCGCCGCGCGCCGCGCGGCCGCACGAAGAACGTGAGCGACACTTCGTCGTAGTCGCCGAGATCGTTGTCGCGGTAGTCGATGACGGCGATCGCGAGCGGCGTGCGCCGCGGGAAGAGTTCGACCACCTCGAAGTCGTCCGGCACGATGCGCCGCGCGATTCGCGACGAGACGAGGAACGTCGCGACGCCCGCCGCCGCATCGCGGACTTCGACCGGCATCGGGACCGTCTGGCCCTGGATCTCGTAGTGCAGCTTCGCCGGCGAGGCGGGCTCGGACGTTCGATTCGAAGGGGCCGGCACGAATGCTCCTGCGGGGATACGCGGGCAGCATACACCCATCGCTCGCGGATCGGTCCGCGATCCCTCGGGCCCGCTCGCCCCTGCGCGGCCGGGGAGGCATCCTTCGCGGCGTCCATGGGCGCGGCCCGGGGGACGCGAGTGCTCGAGATCGGCGATGCGATCCTCTGCGAGGAGCGGCGCGAGCTGCGTCGTGGCGACGCACTCGTTCCCGTGCAGCCGAAGGTTCTCGACGTTCTTCTCTATCTCGTCCAGAACCGGCATCGCGTCGTGTCCCAGCCCGAGCTCCTGCGCGGCGTCTGGCGGGATGCGGTCGTCACCGGCGCTTCGCTGGCGCGCGCCCTCAAGGAGGCGCGGCGCGCGCTCGGCGACGACGGTCGCGGTCAGCGCTGGATCCGCACGCTGCCGGGGCGCGGCTATCGCTTCGTGGGTCCGGTCACGGAGAAGGCCGGCGGCGCGCCGGCTGCGATCGGCTCGACCGGCTACGTCGGACGCGAGGCGCTGCTCGGGACGCTCGAAGGCGCGCTCGATGCGGCGGCGCGCAGTCGGGGCGGCGTCGTCCTGATCGAGGGGCCGGCGGGCATCGGGAAGACCCGCACGGCGGAAGAGTTGATGCGACGCGCGCGGATGCGCGGCGCGCAGCTCGCGTGGAGCTGGTGCGCGGGTGCACAGGGTGCGCCGCCGCTCTGGCCGTGGACGCGCTTGCTCGCCGGGCTCGGCGACACCGGTCGCAGTCTCGTTCCGCGCGGGCTCGCACCGCAGGGCGGATCGGGTGCGCCGGTCGCGGGTGCCGAGCGATTCCAGCTCTTCACCGCGATCGCGGATCGGGTGGTGCGCGCCGCCGCGCGCGGTCTCCTGGTGCTCGCGATCGACGACCTGCACGAGGCCGACGCCGGTTCGGTCGCGATGCTGGAGTTCCTCGCGCACGAGCTGCCGCATCGGCCGATCCTGGTGCTCGCGACGCTGCGTCTCGACGTCGCCGAGCGGCGTCCCGATCTCGAACGCGAACGCTTGCGCCTCGTGCGGCACGGATGCGTGTCGCACCACGCCGTCGCCGGTCTCGATGCGGAGGAACTCGGGCGTCTCGTCGCGTCGCGGCTCGGCGCGGATCCGCCGCCGCAGGTGGTGACCTCGCTGCTCGTCTCGACGCGCGGCAATCCGTTCCTCACGCTCGAGATCCTGCGCGCCGGCGCATCCCCCGCGTCGAACGGGACGCCGGCCTGGGACGAGATCGTTCCGCGCGGTCTCGCGCAGGTGTTGCAGGATCGGCTCTCGCAGCTCGCGCCCGCGACGCGCGCGGTCCTTCGCTGTGCGGCGCTGCTCGGCGAGGTGTTCGACGCAGGGCTGCTCGCCGCCGTGGTCGAGGGCGAGCAGGCGGCGCAGGCGTCCGTGGCGATCGCGGACGCCGTGCGGGATCAGGTGCTGCTCT
>JALOQG010000344.1 GCA_025453505.1 Myxococcota bacterium
GGTCCATCGGCTTGTCATGCCGCGTGCACACCTATGTCTGATCTGATATATCGTCGCGATGGCTGCGCGGGACCGCCCTCTGGTTTGGCTGCACGGGGAGGTGAAAACGCCGCCCTTCTCGCGGCAGGGGCGGTTGGAAGCGGGCTTCTTCCTCCGACGCATTCAGAACGGAGAACCCTTGGGGCTGCCCCACTCTCGCCCGATGCCGAGCATCGGCCCACGGTCCCACGCATTGCGAATTCGCGATGCTGGCCACAACTGGCGTGTCTTCTACAGGTTGGACGCCGACGCCGTGTTGATTCTCGACGTGCTCGATAAGAAGACCCAGAAGACCCCGAAATCGGTGCTCGATGCTTGTCGCGCTCGCGCCGACGAGTACGACCGCGACGCGAAGGGAGCCCGGAGATGAAGAAGGCGAAACGCACCCGACTCGAGGCGGCCGGCTGGAAAGTTGGCTCGGTGACGCAGTTCCTCGGACTCACGGACGAAGAAGCGGCCTTCGTGGAATTGAAGCTCGCCTTGGCCCGAAGCCTGCGGAGCCGGCGCGAACGGAAGGGCCTGACTCAGACCCAGCTCGCGCAACTGATCGAGTCGAGTCAGTCCCGGGTGGCAAAGATGGAGGCGGGAGACAAAACCGTGAGCCTCGATCTACTCGTGCGCTCCCTCTTGGTCATGGGAGCGACCAACCGAGAGCTCGCGCGCATCATCTCCGCGCCCAAACGCGCAGCGTAGAGTCTCGATCCGACCCACCGAAGGCCTTTGTTCAGCGGCATGGTATTTCCATGAGCCGCATCGAAGCTTCTCTTCGCGTCGTGACCGCATCCGTCACTGCATGGGTTCATTCTTCCCCCCATGCCGCGACGCACGACACAACTCCCTCTCGATCTCCGCGATACCCCGCGCTGGGGCGGACGCCGCATCGGCGACGGCCGTCTTTCGCGCGCGCGACGCCGTGTCATGTCACGCTGAAGGTGCGGCGCGGGATTCCTTCGCTGCGGTCTGCGCGATTCGTGCGGGCGTTCGAGGCGACGCTGCGGGGTGGCGGGTGTGAGCGCGGGCGCTTTCGGGTGGTGCACTGGTCGGTGCAGCGGGATCACCTGCACTTGATCGTCGAGGCGTCGAGTGGGTTCGATCTCGGGTGCGGGATGAAGTCGGTCGGGGTGCGGGTGGCGCGGGCGGTGCAACGGGTGTTCGGGCTCGGGCGGGGGCGCGGGGCGGTGCTGAGGGATCGGTTCCACCTGCACGTGCTGCGATCGCCGCGGGAGGTGCGGCGGGCGATCGCGTACGTGTTGCTCAACGCGCGGCGCAGGGCTAGTGGCGAAGTTCTCGGAGAAGAGCCTGTGCATCCACGAAGTGGCCCCGGGTCGCCTGGTCGAGAGACTCCGCGAGCGCAGTCTCCTCCTCGGGCGTGAGTTCGAAGGTCCCGTCGGATTCCGGATCCACGCACGCAACGTGTTGAGGTGCGGGCCACTGAGGCCGATCGACGGCCGATCGAAGTCGCCGCCGGTTGGATCGAGGAGCGCGCGCGGCTACCCCGGCACCCGCTCGAACACCGCCGCGCCCGACGGGACGTGGTGATAGCTCTGCTTGTCGATCGTGAAGATCACCATCTGCGGGGCGCCGTACACCGATTGGTCGTCGAAGGTGCCGACCTTCAGCAGCACCGCGCCCGGCAGGCCGGGCGAGCGCGCCAGGATGTGCGTGCCGCAGGTGCCGCAGAACTCGCGCGTCACCGGATTGTCGAGGTCCTTGCGCGTGAACAGCGCCGGCTTGCCGGCGGTGTACTTGAACCCAGCCGCGGGCATCCCCATCACCGCGTTCGGATGCCCGCCCGAGATGTACTGGCATTCGCGGCAGTGGCACTGCCCCTTGAAGAGCGGATCGCCTTCGGCTTCGAAGCGCAGTTCGTTGCAGTAGCAATGGCCGGTGATCTTCATCGAGGACTCCTTCGGGACGCGCGGATGATTCGAGGCCACGCTAGATCGCGCCCGATGCGATCGCCAACCGGGCGAGACTCGCATCCACCCATCACGACGCTCCGAGCAGGAAGAGCAGGAACGCAATCCCGCCGAGCGCCGTGCGCACCGCGTGCAGCGTCGCCCAGCGCCGCAGCAGCGGCTTCGTGTCGGCCGATGCGGGATCGCGTTCCGGCGCGAGCAACTGGTGGTTGACCGGCATGATCGCGACGAGCGTGAACGGGATCACCGCGAAGAGCAGCAGCGCACCAATGAGCCACGCGACGCCCGCACCCCGATACCAGGCCAGCGCGGCCGCGAGCGTCCCGAGGATCGCCGCCGTCACCTGCAGCACCGATGCGCGCCGGTACATCGGCCCGAAGAAGCGCGCGGCGAACGGAACGCCGGCCTCGAGCATCGCCGGATGCTGGACGACGCTGATGTAGAGCGCCGCGCCGAAGAAGACCCCACACGCGAGCGTCGCGATCGATTCCGAGATGGATTGCTCCGATTCGAAGGCGGCAGCGACGAGATGCGCCCTGCCATCTCGCGAGTATCCCACCCATCCCCAGGCGAAGCCACGGCGGGGGAAGGAGTTCCTGGAGGCCAGGACCGCCGCGCGGCCCGGCTCCAAGCACGCAACGGCAAACGACGCCCAGGGCACTGGTGGGGCCGTCTCGAAAGCAGAAGCCCAGCCGCGCGTTGGCCGGAAGGAACTCCTTCCCCCGCCGGACCCCGTCACGCCATGCAATCCGGCCTCGACACACGGGAGTGCAAGCGAAGCGGCCTCATTCCGCGAAGTGACACACCGCCTCGACGTGATGCCCATCGGGATCCGCCAGGAAGGCGCCGTAGTAATCGGCGTGATAGCGCGGCCGCAACCCCGGCACGCCGAGATCCGTTCCGCCGTGCGCGAGACCGGCGGCGTGGAATCGACGCACCGCCTCACGCGTCGCCGCGCGCAACCCGATGTGGAACCCGGCCGACGGCACCACCGCGCGCTTCGCCGCCGGATCCTCGAAGCCGATGGAGAACGCGAGCCCCTGCACCGGCTTCCCGCCGGGCGGCCCGTAGCCGACCTCGGTCGGAGCCGTCTCGTACGCGACGAGCCCGAGCGGCGCGAGCGCCGCGTCGTAGAAACGCTTCGAACGCGCGAGATCGGTGACGCCGAGCGAGAGATGATCGAGCGACGCGTAGGGCCGCGCCTCGCGCGAATCCGGCGTCGCGAGCGAAGCCGCATCGCCCGCACGGCCGCGCGCCAGCGGCAACACGAGATGCGTCCGGCGATGGCGCCGGAAGCCGAGCCGCTCGTAGAGCCTCTCGGCAACCTCGTGCCCCGGTTCGACCTCGAGATCGAGTGCGATGCACTGCGCCGCGTCGGCCGCCGCGATGGCCGCCTCGGTGAGCGCGCGGCCGAGTCCCGTCCCGCGCGCCGCGGGCGCGACGTACAGCTCGTCGAGCCAGGCCGACGCACCGCCGTGTTCGAGCGTCCAGAGGAACGACAGCACCGCGACGCCCACGATGCGCCCGCCCGCATCTGCGGCGACCAGCACCCGCCCGAGTTCGCGATTGCGTTCGAGCCCGCGCACCGCGAAGTCGATCGCCGCGGGCGCGAGCTCGATCGAATGCTCCTCGAGCTGCGCGCGCAGCAACGCGACGACCGCATCGCGATCCGAACTCGTGGCTTCTCGAATCGTCGCAGTGCCCCTCGTCATCTTCATCCCTCCAGCTCGACCTCGCGTGAACTCATGTACTCCATGAAGCGCATGCCCGCGATCCGGCTAGCCTGCGCTCACCTCGAGGTCCCGAGCGAGCCGACGTGGCGCTCTTCCGGGATCGCTTTGGATTCATCGTCCGTGTCAGTGCCGAGCGGCTGGAGCACGTCCTGCGCCATCCGGAGATGGTCGGACTCGAGGACCT